>JBBQIO010000348.1:0-4952 GCA_038325015.1 Polyangia bacterium | reverse complement strand
CGGGCATGAGCAAACGGGCACCCTCCGGCGAGCAGCACACGTTGACGGATTCGGGATGGACGCTGACGGTCGTCGAGGTCGGCGGCGGCATTCGCACGCTCGCGCGCGGCGACTGGCAGGTCATCGACGGATATGCGCTCGACGCGATGTGCTCGGGTGGGCGTGGCCAACCGCTCATCCCGTGGCCCAATCGAATCGCCGACGGCCACTATTCGTTCGACGGACAATCGCTGCAGCTGGCCCTGACCGACCCGACCAAGCACAACGCGATTCACGGTCTGGCGCGCTGGGGCCACTTCCGACTTGCCGACCGCAGCCCCACCCATGTGACGCTGGTTCACGACCTCGACCCGCAACCCGGCTATCCCTTTTCGCTGCATCTGGCGCTCGAGTATCGACTCGGCGCAGGCGGCCTGACGATCACGTTGACGACGAAGAATGTCGGCGTCGCGCGCTGCCCGGTCGGCGCCGGCTTCCATCCTTACTTCAGCTGCGGCGAGCCGACGATCGACGGCTGCGTCTTGACCGTGCCGGCCGCGCAACACCTGCAGCTCGATGCGCGCGGGCTGCCGGTCGGCGTCCAACCGGTGGACGGGGGCCCTGCCGATTTTCGTTCGGCTCGCGCGATCGGAGCCACAGTGCTCGACGATGCATTCACCGGTCTTGCGCGCGACGATCTCGGGCGCGCGCGGATCACCCTGTCGTCGGGCGAACGCAGCATCCGCGTGTGGATGGATAAAAGCTTCAGCCACGCGCAGCTGTTCAGCGGCGACACGCTGGCCAAAGAGGTGCGCCGTCGTGGCCTGGCCATCGAGCCGATGACCTGCGGCCCGAACGCCTTTGGGTTGGGCGAAGGATTTCGCGTGCTCGAGCCGGACGAAGAATGGACGTGTCGCTGGGGAGTGACGACGCTCTAACGGTTAGTTTGCGTCGGTATCGACAAAGCGGCGGTGCCTCCTCCGGGGGCTTGATTCGCTTGTGAACTGGAAGTATCCGTGCGCGGGGACGCGCCGATCAGCGGTCACCTCTTGCCGGGCGCGTCGGCAGTCCCTATCCTCCCTCGTCGTTCGTCTTCTTTGCCACGCGAGGGATGCCCATGGCGCAGCAGTACATCTTCACGATGAAGGAGCTCCGCAAGATCGTCCCGCCCAAGCGCGAGATCTTGAAGGGCATCTACCTGTCGTTCTATCCGGGCGCCAAAATTGGCGTCATCGGCGGCAACGGCGCCGGCAAATCGACCCTCCTGCGCATCATGGCCGGGGTCGACAAAGACTTCATCGGCGAGGCCTACCCGGCCGAGGGAATCAACATCGGCTACCTGCCGCAGGAGCCGCAGCTCGACGCCACCATGGACGTGCGCGGCAACGTCGAGCTGGCCGTGACCAAGGAGCGCGCGCTGCTGCGCCGCTTCGAAGAGGTCTCGGCGGCGTTCGGCGAGCCTGACGCCGACATGGACAAGCTTTTGGCCGAGCAGGCCAAGCTGCAGGACGCCATCGACGCGGCCAATCTGTGGGAGCTCGATCGCCAGGTCGACATCGCGATGGACGCGCTGCGGCTGCCGCCCGGCGATGCCGATGTGACCAAGCTGTCGGGCGGCGAGAAGCGTCGCGTCGCGCTGTGCCGGCTACTTCTGTCCAAGCCGGACATGCTGCTCCTCGACGAGCCGACCAACCATCTGGACGCCGAGAGCGTGGCCTGGCTGGAAAAATTCCTCACCGATTTTCCGGGCACTGTCGTGGCCATCACCCACGATCGCTACTTCCTCGACAACGTCGCGGGATGGATCCTGGAGCTCGACCGAGGTGCAGGCATTCCATGGAAAGGCAATTATTCATCCTGGCTCGAACAAAAGGGCAAACGACTCGCTAGCGAAGAAAAGCAAGAATCTTCACGACAGCGACAGCTCGCCCGCGAGCTCGAATGGGTGCAGGCCTCGCCCAAGGCGCGCCAGGCCAAGTCCAAGGCGCGCATCCAGCGCTATGAGGAGCTGGTCGCTTCGAGTGACGAGGATCGCCGCGTCGACGAGGTGGAGATCAAGATCCCGAACGGGCCGCGCCTGGGCGACACCGTGGTCATCTCGGAGCACCTCAAAAAGGCATTCGGCGAAAATTTGCTGATCGAGGATCTCGACTTCCGGCTGCCGCGCGGCGGCATCGTCGGCGTCATCGGCCCGAACGGCGCCGGCAAGACCACGCTGTTCCGCATGATCACGGATCAAGAGAAGCCCGACGGCGGCAAGCTGGTGGTCGGCGACACCGTCAAGCTGGCCTACGTCGATCAGTCGCGCGACGCGCTCGACGCCAACAAGAGCGTCTGGCATCACATCAGCCTGGGCGCCGAATTCCTCGAGTTCGGCAAGGTCAAGGTCAGCTCGCGCGCCTACACGTCGTGGTTCGGATTTCGCGGCGGCGACCAGCAGAAGCTGGTCAAAGAGCTATCCGGCGGCGAGCGCAACCGCCTGCATCTGGCGACCACGCTCAAGACCGGCGGCAATCTCTTGCTGCTCGACGAGCCGACCAACGACCTCGACGTCGACACGCTGCGCGCGCTCGAAGAGGCGCTCTACGGTTTTGCCGGTTGCGCCGTGGTCATCTCGCATGATCGCTGGTTTCTCGACCGCGTGGCCACGCACATTCTGGCGTTCGAAGGCGACGCCAAGGTGGTGTGGTTCGAGGGCAACTATCAGGCCTACGAGGCCGACCGCCGTCGCCGTCTAGGCGCCGAAGCGGACCAGCCGCATCGCATCCGGCACAAGAAACTCACGCATTAGCTGGCGCCGCCTCAATCCGGCAGGTTCAACAGGATCTTCGAGACGTCGTAAAGCACATCCCCTCGCTGTGGCACGTCCACCCGATCGACGACTCGGCACAGCGCTGGCGCATCCACCGATTCGCGGGCGATCAGCCCATTGTAAGCGTAGGGCAACAGCGTCCGCAGATTGATCGCGTCATAGAGGTTGTATTCGGCGAATCGCCGCAGCGCCTCGGCATCGCCCTGGCGCCCGCGACGAAAAAGCCAACTCGTATCCCAGCCGTTGATTCCCGTCAGATGATCGGGCCGCGTCAGATTCAACGTCGAGATCTCTCGCTCAATTGCTTTGAGGCCGCCGCTATGGCCCAGCCGCGCCAGCATGTGACGGAGGTCGACGTGGCAGCGCGGCGGTCGCCAGTCGGGAAATGCGCGACGCAGAATCGGTACGTCGAACGACAGTCCGTTGAAGGTGACCAGCATCGACCAGCCAAAATCGATGCGGCCAAAATCGTCGAGATCGCGGCCGGCCAAAAACAGACGGGGTCCATTCTTGTCGAGGAGGCCTATCGCCGAGATGCCGGCATGGCCGACCACATCATCACTGGTCTCGATATCGAGATAGGCCGCGTCCTTGCCAAACGCGGAAAAGAGTCGCCAGTGCTCGCCACTCGGCAACAGAGCCGCCAATCGATCCGCGTCGTAGTCGGCCAACGCGGCCTCGGCCTCGTCGACCGCCGCGCGCAACGCGCTATGGGCGCGCGACGACAACGCCTTGGTTGGCGCCGCCGGCAAATCGCACCAACGAGCCACTCCTGCACGCCACAGTCCACGCTCGCGACCTGGGCCAATTCCACGCGCCAGCTGAAACGTCGACTCGATCACGCGACCATGGTCCACTGAACTGACGTTCAGGTCAAGAATTAGCCGGCTCATGCTTCGCGCTCGCCGAAGCTGACTGTCTTGGCGCACGCCGGCGCCAAGCGTGCCGGCGCGATCATCGGGCGAGTCTCAGGTGTCTTTGTCCTCGAGCAGCTCGCGCAGCGCGCTCAGGATCGACCGATACGAACGGGCGCGCACGCGGGCTTCGTTGGCCAACAGGTAGAGCTCGTCACGCACGTCCCATTCGTCGACGCGCAGCTCGACCAGGCTGTGATCGCGAACGTGGCCGCGGGCCGCGATCGCCGGGCCGAAGATGAGCTGGTCAGTGCGCGCCGCCAGCTCGAGCCCGAGCTTGAGCGTCTGCACTTTGTGTCCCAGCCGCCGCTGCGACCAGGCGAGCGGGCAGTCGTCGTCGCCGGGAACGAACTGACCGCTGGAAAAATAGATGGGCGTGATGAAGGGCACCTCGGCGAGCTGATCGATGGACAGCGCACGACCGCGGCGCAGCAGCTTGGCGGCCAGCGCCGGCGACGCGAACAGCGCGCGCCGGGCCGAACCGATGTGCGCGCTCAGCCAACCACCCTGCAGCCGCTCCTCGCCCGCCGTTACCGCCAGGTCGAACACGTTGTCCGCGGCGTAGGCCCGGACATGTGCCGGCGGCAGGTCGATGCCGCGAACACGATCCGGCTGGCAGGTGGCCAGCACCGGCAGAATCAACTCGCTCAAGTAGGACGGCGCAGCGATGGTCACCTCGACGTCATCGCCGACATCACCGACGCGCAATCGGCGCAGCCTGCCGAGCAGATCGGCAAGCTCGGGCGCGATGCGCTGCCCGTCGTCGGACAAGATAATGCCGCGCCCGCTGCGCACGATGAGACGCGTGCGCAAGATGGCCTCGAGCCGGGCGACCGCTTTGGAAACTTGCGAAGAGGTGACCTTGAGCGTGCGCGCCGCGCCCGCCAGCGAGCCGTGTCGATAGACGGTGAGGAAGGTAAGGACGTCGCCGATCCGGAGACCGGAGAGAGGCTCGCGGCCAGAGCTCATCCGCCGATAGTAACCGCGACATCGGCCGCGGTGACTATCTGTCTCTGTGCGCTATTTCGACAATCGTTTGACCGTGTTGTCGTTGTCGTCGTTGAAATAGATCAACTGATTGTTCTGTGCATCCACGGTGGCGACGATGCCGAACAGCGCGCCCCCATCACCGGTATCGAGCCGCTTCTGGGTGACCACGCCTGCGGTCGGCGACACTTCGAACAGGAGGTTAGTCGGCACGGAGGACGACGTCAGGTCGGCGTTGCCGACGACGAGGTTGCCGTTGG
>JBBQIO010000347.1:0-4958 GCA_038325015.1 Polyangia bacterium | reverse complement strand
AAGCGGATCGGCAGGAAGCATGCAGCACGCCCTTTTGTGTGAAGCGGCAGATCAGGTGTGCGGCAGGAGACTAGTCGACGGCGGGCCAACGCGCAAAGGGCCCGTTTGACCTCTACGGTGTCGGGCTCGGCGAGGGCGACGGGCTCGGCGAGGGCGACGGGGTGGGCGAGGGCGAAGGCGTTGGCGTTGGCGTCGGGAGCGGCGACGGCTGCACGATCCAGTCGGCCGCCGAATTGGTGTCGACGTTGGCCACGATGCGCATGACGCTCTTGCCCGTCAGGTCGGCGCTATTGCTCAAGCCGGACCAGTTGACCGAGACCGTCTGTGCGGTCATCGCGGTGCATGGCGGGGCGGCGCATGCCGTCCACTGGGCCATCGTGTCGGCGAGCAGCTCCACTTCACCTGGGTAGCTGGCCGGCTGCAAGCCCACGCTCCTCGAGAAGGCGGCCCCGTCGAGGATGCTGCCATCGGCGGCGAACAGCACCAGCACATGCGACGAGTAGCCGATGTCCACCGACGCTTTGCCATTGCCCAAGAGGTCCCACGCGTTAGGGCGGCATGCCGGATCGGTGCACGTGCTGCGGGTCTTGGTCGTCTCATCGATCACCGACGCCGACGCGTTCAGGTGCAAGAGAATGATGTCGCCGGCGGCCACGGTCAGGTCGGGAAACGTGGCCAGGAGGGCCTTGTGCGCGGTCGACAGATCTTGCTGAAAGACGATGCCTTTGATCGTCCCGCCGGTGATCGTCAAAAACTGCACCACGTCCACGCCGTTGCTCTGCGCCGGCCAGACGTCGGTGATGAGCAGCTGCGCCGGACCGGCGGGCAGGGTGGCGAGGTCGGCCGTCGCAAGGTCACCGCTGACGAGCGACAGGTCGCTGCTGGCGCTCTGATCCTCGCCCGCCAGGTCGATCGGGACGGCGGCGTCTCTGAGGGCAAAGTCGTTGGTCGGCAGCCCGATGTCGATGCCGTTGCGGCAGCCCGCGCCGAGGACGACGAAGACGAATCCCAGGGTGATACAGAGCGAGAGGATTTTGCGCATCGGTTCTCCTGAACTCTCTATTTGGCCGGCTCAGCGGCGCAACAGCCAGGCTTTTTTTCGCGCCCGTCGTCTATTTGGAATGACAGGCGGCGAGCTTCTTGCCGGCCGCTAGCGCGGGCTCGCCGGTGAGCGACGCGGCGGCGGCTTTGGCCTCGGCGCAGCGGCCGAGCGCGGCCAGCGTTTCGGAGAGCGCCAGCGCATGGCGCGGCGTCGGCGCGAGCTGTGCTGCGTGGCCTAGGGCAGCCGCGGCTTCGGACAAATGCCCGCGCTCCCGCTCGGTCAATCCTAGGCTCCACCAGGCGACGGGATTGCGTCCGTCGAGCTGCGTCGACTTTTGCAGCTCTTTGACGGCATCGTCTTTTTTGCCCACGGTCGAGAGCGCGAGCCCGAGGTTGAGATGGGCGCCCGCGCTGCCCGCGCCGCCTGCGACAGCGATTGCTTTTTGCGCGGTGGCCACCGAGGCCTGCGCCTGGTCGCAGCGCCGCTCGGCCAACGACAGGTCGACGAGTGCGTCCGATACCGCGTCACGCTCGGCGCTGTCGACGGCGTGCTGATAGGCGGGCAGCGCCCGCTTGCAGTCTTTGGTGGCCACCAGCGCGGCGCCCAGATTGCGCCACGCCGCCGACAGGCGCGGCGCGTCGACCAGCGCGCGCTCCAGCTCGACGATCGCCTCTTTGGCACGCCCGTGATCGAGGTACAGCGCACCCAGCTCGCCGCGCACCTCGCCTAAGCGTGGATCGAGCGCCAGGGCGGCCTTGAACGAACGCTCGGCGCCGTCGAAGAGACCTTTTTGCTGCAGTGCAGCACCGGCGAGGTAGAGCGGGCGCGGATCCTTGGGCGCGGCCTTTTGCGCGCGCGCCAAGAGCAGGATGGCTCCGTCAACGTCGCCGGCGCTCAGTTTCTCGGAGGCCTGATCGACCAGCCCGTCGTCGGGCAGCGCCGCGTACGCAGCGGCCGACATCAAGCCCGAGATCAAGACCCCGAGTGGGAATAACCAAGGGGACCACACCTGTTGCCGATTGGACGGGGCTTGCGACTCCATAGTGCGCACGGTATCAGAGCCCATCCGATTCGGGCACCAAGAGCGGGCGGTCAAGGAGTCGACAGCATGGATCCGGCGGTAGCGGTACCTATCTTCATCGTCTGCGTCATGCCGGTCTCGATCGTCGGCATCACGCAATATTTCCGCTTTAAGCGCGACCAGCTCAAGGTGCGCTTCGGCGGTGACAAGGCGCTCGAGACCTCGGAAAAAGAGCGCAAGCAGCTCGAAGCGCGCGTGCAGAACCTCGAGAGCATCGTCTGCTCGGTCGACTTCGAGCTCAACCAGCGGCTCAATCGCCTGGCCGCGCAGCACAGCCACATCGGTCCGGCGTTGCCGTCGCCGACGACGCCGGCATCGCCGACATTGGGCGACAAGAGCACGCGCGCGCTGGCCGCTCATTCGCCCCTGCTGGCGCCGCTCACCCTCGGCGGCAAGGTCGCCGGGCGCTACATCATCGAGCGCGAGCTCGGCCACGGTGGCATGGGGGCGGTCTATCTGGCGCGCGACGAGAAGCTCGGCGAGCGCGTCGCCTTGAAGGTGGTGACGGCGCAGATGGCCGCCGACCCGGCCGAGGCCGCGGCGCGATTCGCCCGCGAAGTGTCGATGGCGCGCAAGGTCACTCACCCCAACGTCGTGCGCATTCACGATCTCATCGAGGACGGCCCGCTGCTCTATCTGTCGATGGAGCTGGTCGATGGACTGACCTTGGCGCAGCTACTCCGCGTCGGGGCGCCGCCGATCGCGCGGGCGCGCGCCATCTTGGCGCAGATTTGCGACGGGCTCGGCGCGGCGCACCTGGCCGGCGTGGTTCATCGCGACCTCAAGCCACAGAATGTTCTCATCGGTGCCAACGACCAGGTCAAGCTGATCGATTTCGGCTTGGCGACCGCGTCATTCCTGCAGGGCATGACGGCGACCGGGCTCATCGTCGGCACGCCGGAATACATGGCGCCTGAGCAGGTGCGCGGCCAACCCTGCGACGCTCGGACCGACCTTTATGCACTGGGCGCGCTGGCCTACCACGCGTTCGTCGGCCGGCCGCCGTTTCGCGGTGAGACGCCGATCGCGGTGGGTTTTGCGCACGTCACCGAGGCACCGCCTGCGCCGCGTTCGATCGTCCCCGATCTGCCGGCGCCGATCGAGGCGGCCCTGTTGCGCGCGCTGGAAAAAGAGCCCGCCAAACGGTTCGCTTCGGCGGCCGAATTCAAGAATGCAATTTCCGGTTAACGCGCGCGCCTCACTCCGCGATCAGCGCCTGCCAGCGCTCGAGAATGAAGCGCAGCGCCATCAGCGGCACGTCGACCTCGAACGGCGGATCGACCTGCAGGTAGCGCAGACGAGCGGTTTCGCCGAACCACCAGCGACCCTGCGCCGAGGCCCCCTCGACAATTTCGCCCTCGGCAGTGGCGGCCCGGTCGATGTCGGCGATCATGCGTGTGACCAGGAGCCGGTCGACGCCGACCTCGGATTCGAGAAACCATTCGAGCAGCTCGTAAGGCGGCGCGACTTGGGCGCGCGCGCGGCCCTCGTCGTCGACGTAGACGCGAAACTGGATCATCGCGCCTGGCCCAGGGCTGCCAGCGCGTCGTCGAGCGCCCGGCGCACACGCTCGGCTTCAGACCCGTCGAGCTTGCCGCCGCTTCGCCGCACGTAGAACACGTCGGCCACGCGCTCTGCCTCGGTGGCGACCTTCGACAGATGGATGTCGAGGCCGAGCTCGGCCAGGGTGCGTGTGATGGTGTACAGCACGCCCGGTCGATCCTGGGTGAAGACGTCGACGACGGTGAAGTCGCTGCTCACGCGCTGGTCGATCTCGACCTCGGTCGTCACCTCGGGGCGAACCCGCGTGGGCAGGCCGCTCTTGGCCTCTTTGGCGAGCAGTGTGTCGACCGGCAGCTCGCCTGACACGACCCGCGTCAGGTCCGCCCGCACGCGCTCCCAGCGCTGCGCATCCTCGACGGGGCGGCCCTGCCGATCGCGGACGAAAAACAGATCGAGCGCCTGGTCGGGCTCAGCTCCGACAGATTGCCGCGAGTAGATCTGCGCCCCCCACACCTCGATGCGATGCACCAGGAGCACGCCGGCGATCTTGGCCAAAAGGCCGGGCGTATCGTCGGCCAACACGGTCAGCTCGGTCAGGCTGCGGCGCGGGTGCTGCTCGACGTCGAGCAGCAGCGGCAGCGACGGTGTGGCGGCGCGTCGTCGGGTGAGCTGCACGTGGCGCGCGATCTGCTTGGGCGCGGTCTCGGCCAGATAGCGTTCGCCGACGGATGCGAACCAGGGCGCCAACCGCGCCGGCTCCTCGCCGAGCAGCTGCGCCGTGCGCTCCTTTTTGCGTTCGATGAGGTGGTCGTCGTCCGGAATCGCGGCCGTCGGCCGATAGTGCTGCGCGGTGCGCTCGTACAGCTCGGTCAAGAGCTGCTCTTTCCAGCCGGTCAGGTTGCCCGGCGCCACCATGGACATGTCCGCGACCGTCAACAGATACAGCTCGCGCAGCGATTCTTCATCGGTGAGTTGCGCCGCCAGATTGGCGATCATCGCCTCGTCGTTGAGGTCGCGACGCTGCGACACGTGGGCGAGCAGCAAATGCTGCCGGACGAGAAATTCGGTCTGGGCGCGCTCCGCGGCCGGCAGACCCAGCCGGGCGCCAATCTGCGCCGTCAGTCGCGCGCCGGCTTCGGAGTGCCCTTTGCCGAGCGGCTTGCCGACGTCGTGGAGCAATGTTCCGAGGTAGAGCGGCGTGCGTCGTTCGACGTGTGCGATACAGCGGCTCGCGACCGGAAGACTATCGGCCAGCTCGCCGCGCGCCAGCTCCTTGAGCCGCCCGAGCGCGTACAGCTGATGCTGGTCGACGGTATAGACATGGTAGAGATC
>JBBQIO010000346.1:0-4958 GCA_038325015.1 Polyangia bacterium | reverse complement strand
GCATGGTCGCCGCGGCGCGCATCGGCCAGCGGCTCGGCGTCGGCGATCCCGAGCTCGAACCGCGCCTGGTCGCACTGCTGCAACGCCTCGATCTGCCTCACGACGCCTTTCTTCGCCTTGGCTCTCGCGGTGATCGCACCGAGCTCGATCGTCTGTTTGCCTTCGTGTCCGTGGACAAGAAGCGCGCCACTGGCACTGGCGGCTCGCGCGCGTTGCAATTCGTGGTCGTCGAACGGCTCGGCTCGTCGACAACCATGCCGGTGGCGCTGCCCGCGCTGCGTGAAATTTTGCTGGGAGAAATTGCGCAATGATACGATTCGATCCGGAGGCTCTCCGTATGAAGTGGCTTCAACGCGCGCTGCGGACGGTCGCGGCCCCGGCACTCATCGCGTCGGCGGCGCTCGCTTCGGGCTGCGTCAAGAACGACATATCGCTGACCATCCAGCGCTTTTTGCAGGCCGATTCCGGGACCTGCACCGCCAGCGCCACGGGCATGGTGGGGTTGGCCGGCGGCGTGCTCGATGTCGGGCTGATGGCCGATGCAGGCTTTCCCGGTTACATCGCCTTCCCGCTGATCAGCAACAACCTGCCGGAGAACACCAGCACCACGATGGTCGAGCTGAACGCCATTACGGTGACCGGCCTCAACATCAAGCTGAGCGGCAGCAACATCAATTTCTCGCAGCCCTCGTTCTTCTTGCAGGCCGCCGGCGGCCGAATCATTCCCGCCGGTCTGGTCACTTTTGGAGCGGAGATTCTGCCGCGTTCCGTCGGCATCGAGCTGGCCAAGACCCTGCCCGAAGCCAGCGGCGGCGCGATCTTCCCCACCATCGATGTTCAGGTCTCGCCGGTTGGAACGCGCAGCGGCGACACGTTGGTTGGCGCGCCGGTCACCTTTCCGATTCAGGTGTGCAAGCACTGTCTGTCGCCGGCACCGACGGCCTGTCCCGCTGGTGGTTTTCGCGCGTCCAGCGTCCAGGCCGGCGGCTGCTTCACGCAGGAGGACCAATCGGTCACCTGCTGCACCGAAGGCTCGACCTTGCTCTGCGGATCACAGGTGCCGCAGAACATGAGCACCTCCACCGATCTGTAGCGCTTCGTTTGACTTCCAACCAATGCACCGATAAGGATCGACGCCCATGTTCCAGGAAAATCTGAATCGGCTGGTGACGGAGTCCGACGGCGGTGTAGCCGGGCTCCTCATGGGCTTCGACGGGATCGCGGTGGACAGCTACATTGCACCGAGCTCCGGCATCGACATCAACACCGTCGGGATGGAGTTCTCGTTCATCTTGACCCAGGTGCGCAAGGCGGCCGAGATCTTGGAGGTCGGCGCCGTGCAAGAGCTGGTCATCCGCACCGAAAAGCTGACGGTACTGATGCGCGTGGTGAACACCGAGTACTTCATTGCGCTGGCCATGCTGCCCGAGGGCAACTTCGGCAAAGGGCGGTACCTCTTGCGGCTGGTCATGCCCAAGCTGCAAGAGGAGCTCTTGACGTAGTCGCCGCCGCCGTCGGCGCCACGCAACGCCCTTTCGCATGCCCGCCTCCCTCCACGTCGCCGTGCTTCACGGCCCCAACCTGAATCTTCTCGGCACGCGCGAGCCTGGAATCTATGGCGCGCAAACGCTCGGCGAGATTGATCGCGCGCTCGCCGCACACGCAGAGAAGCGCGGCGCGACCGTCGAGTGCCATCAGTCGAACATCGAGGGCGAGCTGGTCACGCTGGTCCAAGAGTGCGCGCTGCGTGCCGGCGCGCTGATCATCAACCCGGGTGCGTATAGCCACACCTCGGTGGCGATCGCTGACGCGCTGCGGGCGGTCGCTGTGCCCGCCGTCGAAGTCCATCTGAGCAACCTCTATCGACGCGAGCCCTTTCGCCGTCGTTCGTTGACCGCTGCCGCGTGCGTCGGCACGATCGGCGGGTTCGGAGCGCGCTCGTACACGTTGGCGCTCGATGCCGCGCTCGATCTGGCGGCGGAAAAGCTGCAAGAAGGCGAAAAGTGAAGCGATGAAACGACGTCCCGCGAAACCCGTGAAAACGGCAGCCTCGTCGAAGTCGCCGTTGGCCCAGCCGAGCGCGCTTCACACCGAGGTCGACGCGCTCGCGGCCTTACTGGTCCGCCATCAGCTGTCGTCGCTCGAAGTCGAGCGCGATGGAGTTGCGATTCGGCTGCGTCGCGGCGGCGAGGTCGTTTCGGCCGCTCCGAGCTTCGCAGCGGCGCCGGCCATTGCCGTTGCCGCGCCGGCGGTCAGCATCGCGCCTGCCACCCCGCCGCCGACCGCCGAGACCTCCGACGGCAACGTCTCATACATCACGTCGCCGTTCGTCGGCACGTTCTACCGCTCCCCGGGGCCCGACTCGGCGCCCTTCGTGGACGTCGGCACGCGCATCCACAAGGGACAAGTGCTGTGCATCGTCGAAGCCATGAAGCTGATGAACGAGATCGAGTCCGAGATCGACGGCGTTGTGGTGCAGTGCCTCGTCGATAGCGGCGCACCAGTCGAGTACGGCGAGCCGCTGTTCAAGATCAAGCAGGGCTGACCTTGGGCCTGTTCACCAAGGTCCTGATCGCCAACCGCGGCGAGATCGCCCTGCGTATCATCCGCACGCTCAAGGAGATGGGAATTCCGTCGGTGGCGGTGCATTCGGCCGCCGATTCCAACGCGCTGCACGTCAAGTTTGCCGACGAGAGCCTGTGCATCGGGCCGGCGGCGGCCAAGCTTTCGTACCTGCACATCCCGGCGATCATCAGCGCCGCCGAGGTGTCGCGCGCCGAGGCCGTGCATCCTGGTTACGGCTTTCTGTCGGAGAACGCGGCCTTCGCCGAGACCTGCATTCGCTGCCGTCTAAAATTCATCGGCCCCAAGCCGGCGCTGATGCGCCTCATGGGCGGCAAGATTTCGGCGCGCAAGGCGATGGTCGAGGGCGGCCTGCCGATCTTGCCGGGCACCGGTTTGATCGAGAGCGCATCGGCCGCCGAAGACGCCGTGGCGCGCATCGGCCTGCCGGTGATCATCAAAGCCTCGGCCGGCGGCGGCGGGCGGGGCATGAAGATCGTCGAGGATGGGGCGAAGCTGGCTTCGTCGATCGAGACGGCGCGTGCCGAAGCGGCGGCCGGGTTTGGCTCGTCGGACGTCTATCTCGAACGCTACATCCGCGCGCCCCGACACATCGAAGTTCAGATCGTCGCCGACGAGCATGGTCATGTCGTGGCGCTCGGCGAGCGCGAATGCTCGATTCAGCGACGCCATCAAAAACTCGTCGAAGAGGCCCCAGCGATTGCGCTGACTGCCGACGAGCGGAAAAAGTTGCTGGCGCTCAGCCAGCGCGCGGCGGCGCAAGTCGGCTACACCAACGTCGGCACGCTCGAGTTCCTGTACGAAGGCGGCGAATTTTATTTCATGGAGATGAACACGCGCATCCAGGTCGAGCACACCGTCACCGAGATGGTGTGGAGCGTCGACCTGGTGCAAGAGATGGTGCGCCTGGCGGCGGGCGAGGAGCTGTCGACGTCGATCACCGGGGCCGAGTCGCGGGGCCACGCCATCGAGTGCCGCATCAATGCCGAAGATCCAGTCACGTTTGCACCGTCCCCGGGCCGCATCACCGCGCTCAACTTGCCCGGCGGCCCGGGCGTGCGCATCGACACGCACATCTACGAAGGCTACGTCGTGCCGCCGCACTACGACTCGCTCCTGGCCAAGCTCATCGTCCACGCCGAGGACCGCCCGGCCGCCGTGCGCCGCATGCGCCGTGCGCTCGATGAGTTCGTGGTCGAGGGGATCAAGACCAACATCGCATTCCACCGCCGCCTGTTCGCGCACCCCGACTTCATCGCCGGTCGCATCGACACCCACTTCGTGGAGCGGATGCTGGCGACTGCCGAGTAAGCGGGGTGCAGTCGCATGTAGGTGGTCGAACCACCGTCGCTGTTTAATACAGTTTGCGCGGCGATCGTCGATGCACTTCCTTGACGATGTTCCACATCGAGCCCTACACTAGAACTGGCCGTTTGCCTTGAACAAGCGGTCCATTACCTACGTGGCCACCGCCAAAGACAAGCTGATTGCCAGCGCCCAAAAACTGGTCGAAAAAAACCAGTTCGACAAGGCGATCAAAGAGTATCTGCGCGTTGTTGCCGACGACGACAAAGACGTTCGAATCTGGCTAAAGATCGGCGATCTGTACGCCAAGATCGGCCAGAAAGCCGAGGCCGCCGAGACCTACCAGAAGGTCGCGCAGTTCTATTCGGACCAGGGCTTTTATCTAAAGTCGGTCGCGGTCTACAAGCAGATCCTCAAGATCGATCCCCGACTGGTGCAGGTCAACCTGCGGCTGGCCGAGCTCTACAAGCAGCTCGGCCTGGTGTCCGACGCCATGGCGCAGTTCGAGGCGGTGGCGGCGCACTACAACGGCGAAGGCAAGGCGCGCGAGGCGCTGTCCGCGCTCAAGCAGATCGTCGAGCTCGACCCGGAAACGGTGCGCAACCGCATCGACCTCGCCGAACAGTATTCGAAACACAGTATGGTCCGCGAGGCCATCGAAGAATTCAGTAAAGCCGCGGAACAGTTAAAAGAAGCCGGACGCAACGACGAGTACATGATGGTCGCCGAGCGTCTGCTGTTTCACTCGCCCGACAACCGGCCCGTTTCCAAGGACCTCGCGCGGCTATATGTCGAGAAGGGCGATCCTCGACGCGCGCTGCCCAAGCTGCAGCAGTGCTTCAAGGCGGACTCGCGCGACACCGAGACCCTGGCGCTCCTGGCGCAGGCGTTCGAGGCGCTCGACCAACGCGCCAAAGCGGTCTCGGTGTTGAAGGAGCTGGCGCGCATCCAGGGCGAAAATGGCGACGCCGGCGGACGCGCCGATGCCTATCGCAAGATCCTCGATCTGGAGCCCCACGACGCCGAGGCCGAGGGCGCGCTGGCGAACTTGCGCAAGCAGGGCGTGCCGC
>JBBQIO010000345.1:0-4967 GCA_038325015.1 Polyangia bacterium | reverse complement strand
AACGCCGCCCATGAGCTCCGTGGGTCCCGAAGACGATTTCGCCGCGCTCCTCGCGGAGTATGAGCAGACCTCTCCGTCCGCCAAGCGCCGCGAGCCGCGCGCTGGCGATCAGGTGCACGGGCGTATCATCTCGATCGGCCGCGACGCGGCGTTCGTCGATTTCGGCGGCAAGTCTGACGGCATGGTCGAGCTGACCGAGCTGCGCGACACCGACGGCAAAGTGCAGGTTGCGGTGGGCGACGAGCTCGACGCGACGGTCGTCGATCCCGCTGGCCCCAACAACAAAGCCGGCTGTGTCGTCCTACGCGTTCGCCTCTCGGGAAAGGTCGGCGACGCCGAATTGGGCGGTGCCTTCGAGCACGGCTTCCCCGTCGAGGGGACGGTCTCGGGCGTGGTCAAAGGCGGCCTCGAAGTGCAGGTCGCCGGCGTGCGCGGCTTCTGCCCACAATCGCAGATCGAGCTGCGTTCGGTCGACGATCTCACTCCGTACATCGGTCAACGGCTGTCGTTTCGCATCACTCGCTACGAGCCCGGTCCGCGCCCCAACGTCGTGCTGTCGCGCCGCGCGCTCCTCGAAGTCGAGCAGAGCAAGCAGGCCGCTGTCACGCGCGCGCAGCTGACTCCCGGCGCGGTGCTGCGCGGCCGCGTCACCACCATCAAGGAGTACGGCGCGTTCGTCGACCTGGGCGGCATCGAAGGCATGGTCCACATCAGCGAGCTCGGCTTTGCCCGCGTGGCCCATCCCTCGGATCTGCTCACCGTCGGGCAGGAGATCGAAGTCTCGGTGCTGCGCGTCACAGAAAGCGGCGACACGCGTCGGCCCGAGAAGGTCGCGCTGTCGATGAAGTCGCTGTCGCGCGACCCGTGGGCCGAGGTCGCGGCACGCTGGAAAGAGGGCGAGCGCGTCAGCGGCACCGTCGTGCGCCTCGAATCGTTCGGCGCGTTCGTGGAGCTGGCCCCTGGCGTCGAAGGGCTGGTCCACATCAGCGAGCTGGCCCAAAAGCGCAACCTCCGCCATGCCAAGGATGCGCTCAAGCTCGGACAACCCATCGAAGTCGTCATCCTCGGACTGTACGCCGCCGAGCGCCGCATCTCGCTCGGCCTGGGCGACGCCAAGGACGACAGCGGTGCCGAGAGCGCCGACGCGCGTCTCAAAGCCTCGGCGCCAGCCACGCTCGGCACGTTCGGCGATCTGCTCAAGCGCCGCTAGCACCACGAGCACCGCTTCATGCGTCTCCGTCACTACTATTATCCCATCGTCGTTGCCCTGTTTTTAGTCGGCTTCGCGCTGCGCTGGCGCTATCTGTCGAAGATCCCCATGGCCGGCGAAACCGTCGACGAGTATGCGTGGACCTGGAGCGGGCTCTCGCTCCTACTCGACGGCGTGCCGCGCGCGTGGTCGTTTCTCCCGGCCTATGGCCTGCCGCACTGGCACTTTTGGCACAACTACAACTTCCCGATGGTCTCGCCCTGGCTCGATCATCCGCCGCTGTTCTCGCTGGTGATGGGAAAGTGGATGCGCGTCGCGGGCTTCAAAGACCTGTACCGCGTCGACCTGCACTACATGCGCTGCTTTCCGGTCTGGATGTTCGCCGTTGCGTTTGGCCTGCTGGTCGCGATTTTGCCGCGCTACTTCGAGCGCGGGCCGATCCTGCTCGGCCTTTTGGCATTTGCCACGTCGCCGATGGCGACGATCAACCAGCGGCTTGTAGTTTCGGAGAATTTCTTTACCGTTTTGTTTTTACTTTGTATATTCTGCATGCATCAACTTTCAACCAGGAAAATTCCATACAAAGCTTTCATCTTTTTTGTAATTCTGCTTCTCAGCATCGCGCTGCCGCTCAGCAAGCTGGCCGCCGTGGGGCTGAGCGCGTCGTTGATCTTGTGGGCCCTGATGGCCGCCGAATGGTTGGCCGCGGCGCTGGTCGTCGTCGGTACCGGGCTCGGGCTCTACGCCTTCGTTCGGTACGGACAGCACTTCAACAAGGAGCTGTTCTGGGCGGTGCTCAAGGCGCATCGCGGCCGCTTCTCGGGCTTCGGCGGCGCCGCCAAGCTGGCCACCCAATGGGAGCTGGTCTCGGTGAGCTTCGGCTACTATCCGTTTCTCGTCGCGCTCATCGGCATCGGCGAGGGCCTCTTCGAGGAGCGCACGCGTCCGTTCTTCGCGCACTATCTCGTGTACCTCGGCGTGATGACCTTCTTGGTCGACGACCGCACAGTCTACGGCTGGTACGTCTTGCCGATGCTTCCCGCACTGTGCTGCGGGCTCGGCCTGTTCACCTGGCGCATGTTGACGCAGCCGCTGACGCCACGCTTTTTACTGTGGGGTCTCTTTTGTCTGCCCTACATGGCGCAGGTGCTGCTGGAGCGCTATCCGAAACACGATGCGATGATGCGCTACGGATACGCCGGCGCTTTCGCGATGGTCGTCGGCGTTTTTTGCCTGGCGACGCGCTGGCCGCGCGCCGTGTGGTTTACGCGCGCCACAATGGTGTTTGCGCTGGCGGGCCTGACGATCTGCGACATCCAGTATCTGATCTGGCGCTGGCCGCTGAGCGGCACCGCACTGCAGCGATTGAACGGTGTGCCGCATTTTTAATCCCAGCCGGCCTCGACTTGACCGGTGCAGAGCAACCGGTTATTGCTCCGGTACTTTTTGCGTCCATAGCTCAGTTGGATAGAGCGATGGCCTCCGGAGCCATAGGTCGCAGGTTCGAATCCTGCTGGACGCACACTTTTCCGCCGCGATAACCTGCGTGACGAAATCAATTCCAGTCGTCGTCGTCCCACCTCCCGGCGGCTATGCGTGGTGGTACTTCGACGCACTGTCGGACGACGGCGAGCACGCGTTGACCGCGATTTTCTTCGTCGGCTCGGTTTTTTCGCCGACCTATGCCGCGCGCGTGCGACGCGGCGAGGTCGCCCGGGCCGAAGATCATCTGGGCGTAAACCTCGCGCTTTACCACCGTGGGCGTCAGGTCGCTTGGGTCATGAGTG
The DNA here is from genome assembly GCA_038325015.1 of Polyangia bacterium. Classification (GTDB taxonomy): domain Bacteria; phylum Myxococcota_A; class Polyangia; order Palsa-1104; family Palsa-1104; genus JBBQIO01. The sequence goes on along the minus strand of JBBQIO010000345.1, from coordinate 1,970 downwards.
AGTACGGCAGGGGCGCGCTCGGTGGCATCGACGACGCTGGCCCGCACATCGCCGACAGCCGCGTGGTGGCGCTCGCGGACGGCGGGTTGCGCGTCGAGATTCGCGAACGGTCGGCGCCTTTTTTGGCCGCGCTCACCGGCTGGGGGCGGCCGCTCGAGTGCACCATCGAGCTTTCGCCCGCGTCGACTCCCACTGCACCGGTCGAGCTCGGCGTGGTCGGCGGAGCGCACCACAACTGGCGCGTGATCATGCCGCGCGCGCGCGTCCACGTGACCGGCGCGCGCCCTGAGGAGGCGTGGCAGGGCGACGGCTATCACGACGCCAACTGGGGCGAGGGGCGGCTCGAAGCGGCATTTTGCGGCTGGAGCTGGGCTCGCTTTCACGACGGGCCGCACGACATCGTGCTCTATCGAATCGTCGCGCGCAGCGGGCTGGCGCGCGCCTTTTTACGTGACTCGCGCGTCGACGCGAAGATCCATGAGGTGGCCACGCTGCCCGAGGGCGAGACGCTTTCGAGCCGCTGGGGATTGCGCATGCCGCGCTCGTTCGTCGCCGGCGACGTGGTCTGCCGCACCGGCGCGCTGCTCGAGCAAGCGCCGTTTTACGCTCGCTATCGCGCGCACGCCGAAGTGCGCGGACAGGCGCTCGTCGGGATCGGCGAGCATCTCGATCTGGATCGTTTCGGACATCCGTTCGTGCAGTTCTTGCTGCGCTTCAAGACGCGCGTAGCGTCTCCGGTGTCGCGGTGACCGACGTGCCCGCCATCTCGGTCGTAATCGCGGCGCGCAACGAGGAGGCGCTGCTCGGCCGGTGCCTTCGGTCACTCCAGGCGCAGACCACGACCCGAACCGTCGAGCTGCTGGTGGTCGACAACGACTCGACCGACCAGACCGCGGCGATCGCCGCCGCTGCCGGAGCGCGTGTCGTAGTGTGCGCGGAGCTCGGTGCGGTGCACGCGAAGACCGCCGGCGTCGCGGCTGCGCTGGCGCCATTGGTCGCGGTGATCGACGCCGATTCGCAGGCTCGCCCCGACTGGCTGGAGCGGATCGCGACCGCGTTCGACGCGCGCCCGGAGTTGGTGGGGCTGACCGGCCCGGCTCACTATGTCGGGGCAGCGTGGTGGGTTCCGGTGGTCATGTGGTGCTGGTTTTCGACCTGGAAGTTGGTCCAGTTGTTCACCGGACGTGCACTCTATGCGGTCGGGACGAACGTGGCATTCCGTCGCGCCGCCTACGAGCGGGTCGGCGGATTCGACACCAAGGTGCTGGTCGGCGGCGATGAGGTCGGCCTGTTCGCGCGGCTGCGTCGCGTCGGAGTCACGCGCTACGTCAACGACCTGATCGTCGACACCGACGCACGCCGGACCCACAGCGGGCTTTTGCACTTCTTGTGGCGCATCTTCTTCTTGCAGTACGTCCTCAACTACAGCGTGTACTGGCTGACCGGTCACGTACTCGTCAAGCACTATCGCCCGGGCTCCGAGCTGGGGCGCAAAAAGCTTATATAGCCAGTTGTTCTTAATTGTCTTTTTTTGCTTTAGCCAGCAGCTGATTGATCGCCAATTCCACCACCTGATCGTGGTTCAGGTGCGCGTCGACCTCGACGCGCCGGGCGCCGGTGGGGCCGACGCGCGGGTCAGACGGGTGGCGACCGAAGCGCGCAACCATGACGGGATCCGAGTCGGCCGAGGTGATGTACTCGACGACCTCGATAGCAGGCAGCCGCGGATCGCGGTGAAAGCAGGAGCCCATCGCCATCAGCGCCGGTGTGTGCAAAAAATCGCCGTCGCTGGTGCAGGGCATCGCCGCGACGCCCGAAAACGGCGTACCGATGGTCACCAGCTCGACCTTGAGCCCGGATGGAATGCGCAACTCTTCGAGCGCGTAGACCGCGACCATGCCGCCCACCGAGTGGCCGACGATGACCAGCTCACGCAGCCCGGGATCCTCGTCGAGCGTGCTCTGCAGCAG
>JBBQIO010000344.1:0-4980 GCA_038325015.1 Polyangia bacterium | reverse complement strand
ATGCCGACGCCAGCCGCCGACCCATTCGTTGCCGCTGCCGTCCCCGCCGGCCCGGATCCGGAAAAGCAGGCGCTCGTCAACCGCGTCGAGGAGATGCGCAACGAGATCGCCCATCTTCGCGCGCTCCAGGCGGCGCAGCCGCCCCCCGGCGTCATGGAGGCCGAGCGCGATCGCCTCGAACAGCGCTTTGCCGATCTGCATGCGCAAACGGATGACGAGCGGCTGCGGGCGCAGACCCGCATAGGCGAGCTCGAGCGTCAGCTGATCGCGGCGCGCGCCGCCGCGGCGGTCATGCCAGCTCCGGTCGAGGACACGTCGAAGCTGAACCTGTTGCAGACGCAGCTCTCCGAAGCGCGCTCGCAGCTCGCCGACCTGCGCGTGGCGGCAGCGCGCGTAGAGGACCTCGAAGAGGGGCAACGGCGCGCGGCAAAGAACGAAGAGGAGCATCTCAAGAAGGTCGCGCAGCTCACCGAAGCGCTGCAGGAGGCGCAGCGCTCGACGGGCAATGACGACGAGAAGGCGGTGCTCGCAGACCAAGTCAAAGAGCTGCGCGCCGAGCTGCGCGCTGTGCAGGACGAGCTGCGCACGCTTGAGAGCGAGCGCGCCGAGCGCAAGAAGCTCGAGGCCGAGCTCGACGAGCTCGACCGCAAACTCAAGGAGTCGGCCGAGGCGCGACGCGCCAGTGAAGAGCGGCTGCTCGAAGCCGACGCGGCGCTCACTGCCGTCGAAGGCAAGCTGGCGGCGTCCGAAGAGAAGCGACAGGCGGTCGAGGAGCAGGCCAAGGAGGCCGGACGCGCGGTGGCTGCCGTCGACGCGCACAAAGATCGCCTGGCGGAGCTCGAAGATCGGTTCGAAAAGGAGCGCGAGAGCGCCAAGGAGCATGCGCGCGAGCTCGACGGACAGGTCGCCCGGGTGCGCGAGCAGCTCGCCGCTGCCGAAGCGCGGGCCAAAGAGGCCGAGGGGCGGGCGCGTGACATCGAGGCGCGAGCCGGCGACGTAGAAGCGCGGGCGATCGATCACGAAGCCCACGCGCGCGACGCCGAGGGGCAGGTCAAAGAGGTGGAGGGTCGCCTCAAGGAAACGGCGGCGCAGCTTTCGGCCAGCGAGGTAGCACGACGAACCGCCGAAGAGCGCCTGCACGAGGCCGAGGCGCGCAACGCCGACCATTCGTCGGGAGCCGACGCCGAGCGCCAGGCGCTAAACGACGAACGCCGCCGCGCCGAAGCGCTGGCCGCCGACCTCTCCACCGCGCAGCATGCACTCGAGCAGGCCAAGGGCGCGCAGCAGGCGATCGCTGGGCGCTTGACGGCGCTCGAAGCGGAGGCCGCGAAGCTGCCCGGCGTCGAGCAGCTGCTCACCGACGCGGAGCACGCGCGGCAGGGGCTGGTGGCCGAGCTCAGCGAGATCAAACAGAAGCTGGCGCGGGCCGAAGAGGCGGCGCACGAAGCGGCGTCGGCACACGGCGATGGCGCCGAGCGCGCCGGCGAGCTTCAAGCTGAGCTGCGCACGCGCACCGACGAGCGCGATCAGGCGCATCAGAGTGCGGCCGAGGCCGCGGACCGGCTGCAGGCGGCCGCGGTCGAGCTGCGCAACCTGACTGCCGAGCGCGACGAAGCGAAAGCCAAAGCTGCGGAGGCGCTCGAAGAGCGCGAGGCCGCGCAAAAAGAGGCCAAGCTGGCGCTCGAAGAGCTCGAAGCGGCGCAGCACAAGGCGACGGCGGCACACGAAGAGCTGGCGCGCCACGCCCAAAACGTGGGTCAAGCGTCGGATGCCGCGGCGACCGAGGCGTTGGTCAAAGAAACGGCTCGTGCCGACGAAGCGCACGCCGAGCTCGATGGCCTTCGTCGCGAGTCCTCCCGCACCCAGGCCGAGCTCGATCGTGCCCAAGAGGAGCTCACGGGGCTGCGCAAAGAGCTCGAGCAGGCGCACAAATCGGTCGAGCAGGCCGAGAGCGACGCCAAGGCCGAATCGCGTCGCAGCAACGACCTCGAGCAGAGCATGGACCAGCTCAAAGAGGAGCTGGCCAAAGCGCGCGAGCATGTCGGAGCGGCACCAACCGATGGGGCGGCGGGTCACGACCCGGCGAGCGTCGAGCTGGCCACCGCGCTGGGCGATGTCCTGGCCGAGCTGCGTGCGAGCTTGCGCGCTGCCAGCGACGAGACGACGATGTTCTCCGAGCCCACCGATTCGGTGCAGGTGGTAACCGATGCGCTCAGTCAAGCCACCGCGCAGCTCGAAGGGGCGCGGGAGTCGCTGCGCCAGCTCGGCAAGCGGCTGGGCATTCAGTGAGCCGGACCGTCTTCGACGCGTTTCCGCTCGCGGAGCTTAAACTCGTTTATAACGTATTATACGTGCACTTACTTGAACATGCCGAGCTCATGGACACTGAGTTTTTCGGCGATCTCCAGGCATACCTTCAGAAGCAAGCACAACAGTCCGGTATCGATCTGGCAGACCATGCGGCATGGGCCGGCTGGCTTAAGTAGCATGCGCCGGCTCGATCTCGTCCAGGTCACGGTCTACTGTCCGCACCATCAACGGCCCGTCGCCGCCTCGCACAACCGCGCCATCGAGCGGCTGGTTCACTGCGACGAAAACGAAAGCTGCCGCGCGCCCGCTTCGGCCCCTTCGCCGGATTCACTCGCCTCCGAGAATTCGCTCCGGCCGTTCCCCAAAGGTTGCCCGGTCTATCCGTCCTTGACCGTCGCCACGCGCTGAGCCAGTAAGCCGACCGCCGCAGCGAGATCCGGGGTGTCGGTCAAGATCGGCGCCAGCGGATCGGCGCCTCGCTTCATGCGCTCGGGCGCGGTGGCGATGGTGTGCTGCGCGGGGTCGAGCTGCGCCGTCACCTCCCGCCACGCAAGAGGCATCGAGACGCGCGCCCCGAGCACCGGTCGGGCGGCGAACGGCGCGACCAACAGCTTGCCGTGTCCATTTTGCAGACAGTCGAGATAGATCTTGCCGGCGCGCTTGTGCGGGATCCGCTCCAGCGTCGTCAGATCGGGCAGCTGCGCGCACACCAGGCGTGACAGCAGCAGCGCGAGCTGGCGCGCACCGACGAAGGTGCACTGGCCGCCGAGCGGGATGAGCACATGCATTCCGGTCGACCCCGATGTCTTGGGATAACTCGGCAGCCCGACCTCGTCGCACAGGGCGCGAAAATGGAGCGCCACCTCGACCACCTGGGAAAAGGGCGCGCCCTTGGGATCGATGTCGATGATGCACCAGTCGGGCTCCGCCAAGGTCCCTGTGCGGCTCTGCCAGATGTGCAGTGGTATTGCACCGAGGTTGATCATGAAGCTGAGCGCGTCGACGCTGTCACAGATGAAGTAGTCGATCTCGCGCTGTGCATCTTCGCTCCACACGCGTTCGGTGCGGACCCAGTCGTGGGTGAAGCCGGGCGCGTCTTTTTGGAAAAAAGATTTGCCGTGAATGCCGTCGGGAAAGCGCGTCAGGACCAGCGGCCGGTCCTGGAGATAGGGCAACAGCGACGGCGCGATCGCGCGGTAGTAAGCGATCAGGTCGCCCTTGGTGTAGCCGTCCTCGGGCCAAAAAATTTTGTCGAGGTTGGTCAGCCGGACGGTGCGTGGCTCGAGCGTAAGCGCCGGTTGCGGCGGCGCCGGTTGCGGCGGGGGCGCATTGGGCGGCACCGGGGCGGTCGTCTGGAGGCGCGGCGCCTGCTCGCAATCGGTGATCGATTTATCGTCGCGCTGCCGCAAGAACACCGGCTGTCGCAGATGGCCATCGGCCGACCACTCGACGAAGCGCACCTCGAAGACCAGCGTCGGATCGACCCACGCATGCGGCCCGCCGCGGTCCGGGCCGGGGCCGACGAAGGGCGGTTTTTTGCAGCGATGCTGATCGAGCGCGGCCCGCATCGCCAAGAGCTGCTCGTCGGTGAAGCCGCTCCCGACCGAGCCGGCGTAGAGCAAAAACGAATGGGGCGCGTGCGGATCACCGCTCCACGCCGCCAGATGAAACGCGCCGGCGCCGCTGCGCGAACGCTTCGGCTGCGTGTAGCCGATGACGGCAAAATCGCCGCTGCGCTGGACGCGAATCTTTTGCCAGTCGGCGTGGCGCCCGGCGCGGTAGGGCGAGTCCCGGCGTTTTCCGACCACCCCCTCGAGCCCCATGGCACGGACCTCGTCGAAGAGCGCCGCGCCCTTTTCCTCTACGTGGTCCGAATAGCGAATACGACCCTGTTGCGGCAGGAGCTGCCGCAACAGCGCTTTGCGCGCGATCAACGGCAGCGGACGCAGGTCGAATCCGAACGCCGCCAACAGATCGAAGACGAAATAGACCGCCGGGCGCTCGCTGACCTGCCGTGCGATGTCGGCGGGATCGCGCAGCTGCGCGCGCTCCAAGAGACGCCGGAACCTGGGGCGCCCGAGCTCGTCGGTGACCACGACCTCACCGTCGAGGATGAGCCCGGAAAAGGGCAGGGCGTTGAGCGCTCCGGCGATTTCGGGAAAGAGCAGCGTCGCATCGAGGCCACTGCGATAGCGCAACGTCGAGGTCGCGCCGCGCCCGGAGCCGCGCGCCGCCAAGAGACGAAAGCCGTCGTACTTGATCTCGAACAGCCAGTCGGCGTGCGAAAACGGAAGTTCGCGCGCCTCGGCCAGCATCGGCTCGATGTCCGCCAGCTCGACCGCGCGCGCTGTGATTCCGGCGGCGACCAGCGCGGCAACGACCGCGGCCTGCCGCGCACCGGCCGACTCGAGCTCGCTGAGCGTCATGCCCGAGCGCACCGATTCGTCGCTCGCGCTGTGCGTCGCTGAGGCGTGCGCATCGCGATGCTTGATGAGCAGCCACTCTTTTTGCACGGCCGCACCGCGCCCCTTGGTCTTGGTCCGCACCAGCGTCCAGACGCCACGCAGCTTGTCACCCGAGAGCTCGAACAGGAGCTTGCCCTTGACCAGCCCGGCGGCGAAATCCTCGACCGCCGTCCACTCGCCGCGATCCCACACGATGACCGGCCCG
>JBBQIO010000343.1:0-5006 GCA_038325015.1 Polyangia bacterium | reverse complement strand
CGTAAGCGTTGATATTGCCGCGCAATTGGGATTCGTTGCCCGCCTCGCCGTCGCGAATCGCGATGCCGGCCGCGATCAGCATTCCATCGCTGCCAACCGCGCCATTGACCCGGACGTACTGCCCGTTCGCCAAGGCGGTCGCTGCCGGCGTCACCGAGGCAGCCGAGTAATTGACCTTCAACGATCCGAGCATGAGAGTCTTGGCGACGGCGTCGAGGTTCGCGATCGATCCGCTGACGATGTCTTCGAGCCCGCCATCTTCCAGCTTGAGGATGCGCACTTCGCCCGCCCGCACCGTTGGCTTTCCGGCGCCCGAGGTCGCGAGCGTCGCGATCGGCGCCAGCAGTGTCACTGCCTGGCCGTTGACAAGCATCGAACCGACGGGCAGCAGGGTCGCGTCCGTCACATCGACCGCCAGTCCCGCCATGTTCACCATGATGCGGCCTACGTTGGACAGCCCACTGACCAGACCGGTCACGCGCAGAAACGCCGGCGCGCGCGCCAATTTCTCGATGCGCGTTGCTTGAATCGCGTAGAACGGGGCGCCTTGCACCAGTACGCCGTGGACGTCAACGTTGTCGCCGACACGGAGATCCGCGGCCTGCGCATAGCCACCACCAAACTCGGTTCGGGGCCCGGCCCCACCTCCCGCGTTGATGTTGATCGTCTGTCCCAGCACGGCGATGCCCGTCGCCGAGACGCTGCTCACCGGTCCGGACATTGTCGTCTCGACCCGGACCTCACGAGCGACGCCCGGCATCTCGTAGCTGATGGAAACACGCTCTCCCAGCTTGACCTCCGCGAGCACATCGGTGGACGGTGCGATTTCAGTAACGACCGTCGCGCCGAGAGCGTCATAGGAGACACCGTCGACGATTACGCTGCCGAAGCCGTTGACGGTACCGATGGTTTGACCACTGTCGCTACGGCCGGTACCGCCGGAACCAATGACACCGCCACCGCAAGAACCTAGCGCGATAACCGCGGTGGTCGCGGCAAGCATGAGACGAAGATGCTGAATGGACATGCTTGGCTGGTTCATGGCTGCCTCTTCTTGCTGTTGCGACGTCCTGGAGGGCGTTTGGGTGAGGACGCCGTCTTCTGCCGGGAGATGTCGCCTGCGGGCTCGCTGAAGAAGTACACGCCGAACCTCACGCGGTGCTTTCCATCGCTCGCCGCGTCTCGATCGACCAGCTTTCGCGCGCGCTTGACGAAAGCTTCGAACGCGCGCGCCCAGGCCGCTCGAGCATGGATATGCAGCACGCCCACCGAATCCGGCATCAGACCGTCCGCATAGATGCTCTGCTCCAGGAACTTGGGCGCACTGGTCGTCAGGTTGCTCACCGCCGCGGCGATGTGATCCCCTGCATTGGCGGAGAACAGCGCAGTCATCTCGTCGAGGCGCGCCGTCGGCACGTAGGAGTCCGCCACGACGACCACCTTGTCATCGCGTATCACCACCTGACCCATCCGAAGGAGCTCGTCGAATACCGCGCGTGGGTGAACGTCGTTTGACAGTTCCCGACAGAGCCCCTCGAACGTTCGCCCGGGCCCACTCCGCTTCAAGGCGCGCGGGCTGCCGTCGGCGCCCCGAAAGCGCGAGTCGGTCATCCAGCGCGTGAACACTTGCGACGCCAGCGGCGGCCGCGGCACCGACGGAGACTCCGTCGGCGCGCCGGCGATGGCGCGGACATCCTTGCGATGAACGCCCGAGAGCAGGCTCAGCGCTGATTGCGTGGGCTTGGTCGAACTCCGGGTCAATTCTTCCGCGGCCGCCGTGACGAACACCGACTTGAGCAGCTCAGCGAACACCGGGTAGGAAACGCCATGGCGGATCAGCCACGACGCCAGGGGGGCCAGGAGAACCACGGCCTCGCGCAGCGCCAGACCCGCGTGCTCGTCACTCGGCAGCACCGTCGGTGGCGCGACAGGAGGCGAATTCTCTGGCGGCGGCCGCTTCATGTGCCTGCATCTACCTCGCTGAAATTGCGCAATTCCTCGGCGCTGACCGGCGGGACCAGATCCGACCGGAGACCGGTTGCTCCCTAGCTCGGACCGGCGATTCTGGAAAATGGGATTATTTTCCAGGTTTGCGGTCGTCGGTGCACCCCCTCGAACGCTGGTCTGTGCGTTGCTGATGCTTCGGCCGGACAAGTTGTTACCGACGCACCCAGAGTGCGGCACGTATTGCACAATTCCAAGACGTGGATCTCGGCATACGCCCCGGCAACCACGCGGGCACGCCCTGCTTCGAAGGCACCCGGGCGGCGCCGCTTTCGGCAGCGCGGCCGCCGCCACCGCGACGCTTGCCATCGCCGAGCCGGCAACGGCTGTGGTCATGGCGTCGATCGCGACGCCGATGCGGCGGTATCAACGTCGACAAAGGTCCGACGACGGCGTCGCGAACGTGCGCAGACGCCGGGTCATAGACCGCCGCGCCTCACAGCGTGACAGGCTCGGCGCGACGAAGCGTCGTCAGAACCTTCTTGACGTACGCGCGGGTTTCGACGTACGGCGGTACCTTGCGGCCGGCCCTCAGCACCGCCTGCTCGCCTGCGTTGTACCCCGCCAGCACGAGTTCCAGATCGTCGTCGAAGAAAGCCATGAGCCACTTCAGGTAGGCCGCGCCGGCAGCGACGTTCTGGCCGGGATCGAACGGGTCCTCGGCGCCAAAGCGACGCGCGGTGCTCGGCAGGAGTTGCATCAATCCGATCGCGCCGCGAGGCGAAACCGCCGCCGGCTGGTAGCGCGATTCGGCGTCGATGACCGCGTGGATGAGTTGCGGCGAAATCGCCGCCCGCGCCGCCGCCGCCGCAACGATGCGATTCAGCTCGGCCGACGGAACCTTGCCAGCGCGGACGTCGCCAGCCCTGGGTGCCGCAAGATTCGATGCACCGACGCTGGCCGGCCGCGCCGGCGCCGCCAGCAGCAGGAGGCTTGCCTCCTTTGTCGCAAAACTGGAAAGAACAATCGCGCCCGACTGCTCCGATGTGCCGACGTAGATCTGTGCGCTTGCCGCCGACGTCAGGCTCGTCAGCAAGAGACCCGCACCGGCGCGCAGGACCGCTGCCGCGACGGGCAACAGAATTTGCAGCTTGCAATCGAGCTTGTGCAACCTCGCCGCCTCGTTTGGACGCACGCAAGGCGTGCATGTGATCTTCCGCTCGAGCGTCGCATTCCGAAATTGGAATGTCAACGCAGCGACCCACGCTTTCGGGCACAAGGAAAACAAAGTAGGACTCGGCGAGGTCCGGGTGGAGGGAGAACCCTCCGACGGCCGCGGTGCGACGACAGACTTGCCGTTTCGCAGCGACGGGTGGCACCCCTCACTCGCGGGGGTGGGACCTTCGTTTAAGGAGGACTTAAGGAGGGTCGACACACTCGGTGGATGCAAGCGCAAGGCAACACCGAAAGTCAATACGGCATGACGCCGCGCAAATCTGAGTCCATGTCGCGGCTCTGTGGCCGGTCCAGCCACTTTCGGCGCCGCGGCTTCACTTTGCTCGAACTCCTGGTGGTGATCGTCATCATCGGTCTGCTGGCTGGCCTGGTCGCGCCGCGCTACTTCGACCAGGTCAGCAAGTCGAACACCAAAATCGCCCGCGCGCAGATCGATTCGCTGGAAAAGGCGCTCGACCAATACCGCCTGGACGTGGGGAGCTATCCCACCACGGAGATGGGGCTGGCCGCGCTCAACCAGCGTCCGCAAAACCTCGAGAAATGGGCTGGCCCCTATCTCAAGAAGGCGGTACCACCCGACCCTTGGGGCGCTGCCTATCTGTACAAGTCGCCGGGGGATCACGGCGACTACGACCTGCAGTCACTCGGAGTCGACGGCCAGCCCGGGGGTACCGGCGAGGCCGCCGACGTGACGTCGTGGACATCGTCGTGAGCCGCCCGCCGTGTCGCTGACCTTCGAACTCGTCGTTCGCTCGGCTGCCGGCGCGGTGCAGACGCTCGCCGTCACGGCCGCGGACTCGGGCGAGGCGCGCACCCGCGTGTCGCGCGAGGGCTTTCACGTCCTCGCGTGCGCCGAGGCAGCGAAGGGCGCAGCCAGAGCGGCCCGTACATCGGCGCGGGCCCGGCGCCGTGTCGACCTCACGACGTTCTCCTACGAGCTCGCGTCCCTGCTTTCGGCGGGCCTCTCGGTTCTGGAAGCACTGCGCACGCTGGCGGCCAAGGAAACCGTCGCCGCGCGTCGCGACAGCGTGCTCGAGCTGATCCGGGGCGTGAGCCAAGGATTGCCACTGTCGCGTGCCCTCGAGACCGTGCCCGGGCGCTACCCGCCCCTCCTCATCGCCACCGTCAGTGCCAGCGAGCAGACGGGAGATCTGAGTGTCTCGCTGCGGCGCTATGCCGAACATCAGCAGAGCATGCGGGCCCTGCGCGACAAGGTAGTTGGCGCCGCCGTGTACCCGGCGCTGCTTCTGTTCATCGGCGCCGTTGTGATCGTGTTCCTGCTGACCGTCGTCGTGCCGAAATTCGCCGTCCTGATCGAGACCACGCGCAAGGAGCTGCCGTGGAGCTCGCAGCTGATGATGTCGTGGGGGCGCTTCGCGGCGGATCATGTCTGGTTGATCGCGACCGGCGCCGTCACAATGGCGGTGGCGCTCACGGCAGTCGTGCGCCACGTCATGCGCAGTGGCGGCAAGGCGCGCTGGGTCGAAGCGCTTCCGGTCGTCGGACCGACAGTTCGCCGATTTCGCCACGCGCAGCTCTATCGGACCACCGGCATGCTTGTCCGCGGCGGAATCGCCGCTCCGCGCGCGCTGCAACTCGCCGGCAACCTGCTCGGCGAAGGCGATGGCACCCGGCTCGGCAATGCGCTGCGAATGATCCAGGAAGGCCGCGGCCTGAGCGCGGCCCTGCGCGACGCCGAGCTCGCCGATCCGGTAGCGACCAGCATGCTCGCCGTCGCCGAACGTACCGGCGCACTGGCCGAAATCCTCGAGCGTATCGCCCAGTTCCACGAAGCCAGCCTGCAGCGCTCGGTCGAACTCACGAGC
>JBBQIO010000342.1:0-5032 GCA_038325015.1 Polyangia bacterium | reverse complement strand
CGGCGCGCGCTGACCAAGTCGACGATCGTCTCGTTGGTCGTTACGGCGCTCGAGATGGGGCTGTTGTGGGTCGTTGTGCATCCGTTGCGCGTGCCCCACTGGGCGGCCTACATCGGCGTGCAGTTCTTCGCCAACCTGGGGACGTTCGTCCTTTATAAAGTGTGGGCGTTCGAGGCCAAGGAGCGCGGCTCGGCCAGGCATCAATACCTCAAGCAGCTGCTGGTGTTCGGCGGCAGTCTGGCGTTGAACACCGCGATTCCGTCGCTGCTCAGCTATCGGTTGCACGTCGAGCCGGTGCTGGCGTTCGCCCTGTCGAATGTCGTGGTCTACCTGGGCTGGAACTACCCCGGCAATCGCTACTTCGTCTTCAGCGATCGTCGATAGGAATTGATCGCCAGGGCTAAAGCGGGGAGGGTGCGGCCGGTTCGGTTGAGTTTGCTGCACCGCAAAATAATACTGGCCTGAGTGCCACCGGAGGATTTTGTCGCACGCTTTGCGCGGCCGCGCGCCGTGCCACGTAGCCGCGCTCGTAGCGTTCGCGGTTGAGCTTTTGCGCTTTTGCCAAAACCGCTTTGAAGGCCGCCAGCGCCGCGGCATCGCCGGTAGCCGAGGGTTCGCCGCACAGCGCCAAGAGACCGATCATGTCGTCGAGGTGGCGCGGATCTACCTTGGAATCCGAGAGTGCCTTGTCGGTCAGCGGCACCAGCACCTCATCGCGCAGCGTCAGATCCTCCTGATCGATCGCGCATGCCGTCAACCGTTGATGAAGTCGGGCCACGACCTGTGCGATCTCGTCGCGGGGAAGCACAAGCAGATCGCGGAAAATCGCGGCGTAGCGCCCTTTGGATTCGGCGAACAGAGTGAGCATAACATCCGCGATCTGCCCTTTACAGGCCGCGCCGCACTCCGAGCCGATTAGATAGCCGCTCAACCAGCGCGCCCGATCGTCGTGGAACTTGTTGATCTGCGGAGCCTCGCCCGGGGCCACGATGTCATCCGGCCGAGGCCAGCCCAGCGCCAGCGCGGAGATCAATCGCGCGCCGGGCGACAGCGCTTCGAAGTGCTCGATCTCGGCCCACTGCCGCTGTGCATAAAGCCGCTCCAGATAGGGATTGAACAGCCAGGTCAGCTTGGCGGCGTTCATCTGGGCCTGACGCTCTTCTGAGAGCAGCACCGCGGGGCCAGACTTATTTTGCGCGCCGCCACTCTCCAGCTCGTCGGCCATCAGGTCCGACAGCGCGTCGGAGCGCTCGTTCATCTTGTCGTTCTTGCACAGCGCGATATCGCGGCTCAGCCCGAAGCGCTGCAAGCAGCTGAGCTTGAAGGCGCCGACCAACTGCCACCAGCTCTTGTTGCTGGTGTTGGACAGGACGCTGCGCATGTATTCGGAATTGTCGCGACCGAGCTCGAGCGCGTACGAGATGGCCAACTCGGGATCGATGATATTGCCGCGCGTCAGCGACAACAGCACCCCGTAGCGCTGCTCTGCGTTGTTCGGCCCCGTCGTCGACAGCACCTGCAAATTCTTTGACAAGATCTCGGCGCGCTCGATGCGCCAACTGTTGTCGGCCTGTGATTGCGCGACGCGCTGTTGCGAGACCGCCTGCTTCTGTGCGATCTCGGCCTGCTTCCACTGCCAGATCGACGTCGCGACCAGGCCGGCGGCGCCGATGACGAAGGTCGACAAAAAGGCGTGGTAGGTTTGGATGAACATACCGAGTCTGGAAGTTCTCTCTTTTTTGTCGGCTTCGGCGGCGCTGTCTTTTTTGTCTTCGCCGGACTCTTTTTCGTCGCTCATCGTGCGCGACGGTAGCACGCGACTCCGTACGATGTGGCCGCGTCGGGCGGCACGGCTTACACTCGGACGCATGTCGCTTAACGTACGGACGCTGAGCCGAGTCTTTTTGATTCTGAGCGTGGTCAGCCTCGGCGCCGTCCTGATCTCGACGAGCCAACCGGCCGCCGCGGCTGCCGCGTGCAGCCTGCCGGGGCAGATCAACTGTGCTTCCGATCCTGAATGCGCCGTCTACGGAGCGATCTGCGGTCCTACCGTCAACGTGTGTATATGCACACCGGCGACGACCCACGACGACGGGGGAACGACACCGCCTGTGGTAGATGGTGGGTCATCGACCACAGGCTCGGGCACGACCGGCTTTTCCAACGGCGGCCCGCCAGTCACCGGCGGCACCCACCCGCCCTCCGCGAAAAGCTCCGGCTGCTCCGTCGCACGCTTTTAACCTCTGAGGTTCGGCTCCGGCACGCGCCCTGCAAAAGCGTCCAGCAGACCTTTTGGGGGAGACGATTCATGGAAGAGCGAGCGCTAGCCAACCTTCTCGACGAGAGCTTTCGCCAGGCCAGCGCCGCGGATCTTCGTCAACATGTCGAATGTCGCTGGCAGCTTTTGAACCACGACATTCACGTGGCGGAGCACGCAGGTGATGAGGCGCGGGTGGCGCTGCTCACCGCTCAGCTGGAGCAGTTGCAACAGCTCCTTCTCTACGGCTGGAACGAGATCCCTGACGACGCCGCGGCCGAGCTGCGGCAATGGCTACAGTGGATGCAGAACGTCGACCTGCTCGTGCTGTAGCTCGGTCGACGTTCGTAGAAATTCGCGGCGCTGATGCAAATTGTCACGCCCGTGCCATTCTCAATCCATGATCGAGCTCGCGGTTCGCTTCGTGGCCGGCGGGCTGATCGTCTGCCTATTTTCGGTCACCGGAGAGCTGTTCAAACCCGAGTCTTTTTCCGGAATCTTCGGCGCGGCTCCGTCCGTTGCGCTGGCAGGGCTGTCGATCACGGTGTTTTGCAGAGGCGGTCAAGCGCTCGTCGCGCAAGCCCACTCGATGCTCTTCGGCGCCTTTGCGCTGGCCTGTTACGCCGCGGCGCTGGTTTGGGTCGTTCGGTCGGTTCGCTTGCCGACATGGCTCGAAGCGGGAGCGGCGTGGGGCGTGTGGTTGGTCGTCGCCCTCGGCCTGTGCGCGGTAGCGTTCTGATGCTGCGCATCGATGTGGCCGATGTGAAACGAACGAAGTGGCACGAGTACGCCGTGCGCTTCCTTTTTGGCGGCGCGGTCTCCGTCGCCGCGGCGCTGTTGGGCCGGCGGTTTGGGCCGCACATCGGCGGGCTGTTCCTGGCGTTTCCCGCGGTCCTGCCCGCGTCAATCACGTTGGTCAGCGAGCACGAGGGGCGTAAAGAGGCGTCGGAAAATGCCGAAGGCGCGGCGTGCGGCGCCGTCGGTCTGGCCGCCTTTGCCGTCGCAGTCTGGCAGATCGAGCCACGCGCGCCGACCTGGGTGGCGCTGGTTTCGGCGAGCGCGATCTGGATCGTCGTGTCGCTGCTGTGCTGGCGACTTTTATGTGCGCTCAAAAAGCGCGGGTCGCTGTGAGTCAGTAGCTGTACGTCCAGAACAGATCGATGCCGCCGATCCCCTCGTCTCCATAGGAGGTGTCGAGCTCATAGCGACGCTTGAAGCGATAGCGCACATCGGCTTCGTTGGCGTTGGTCAGCGACAGCCCGGGCGGCGGCCCGAATTGGTGCACGTAGCTGACGTAGATGTTTTCGGTCAGATATTTTCCGACCTCGACCCGCGTCTGCGTCAACCCACCGTAATCTTCGCCGGCGGTATCGACCTTGATCACGTCGATCGGCAGCGACGGGGCGATCTTGTCTTTGATCTCGCCGATCACCAGTCCGGAGATGGCGCCGACGACCTTGGAATCGAGGGACTTGTCCGAGGTGCGCTGATTGCCGGGGTCGCCGCTGATGATGATCCCGAGGATTTGTGAGTCGTCGTAAATCGGCGGATCCGAGGCGAAGCGCAAGAGCGGCTTTTTGGCCGTACCGCGCACCTCGACGATCAGCTCGGCCTCAGTGAGCTGGCGCGTCAGTCGAACGTCGAGCGCCGGGTCGTCGAGCGGCCCGTCGAACGCCACGCGTACCCGTTCGAGTTGATAGTGATTGCTGAGGAGCTCGATCCACCCGACGTCGGTCTGCATGACGCCGCTGGCGGTGACGTGCGAGCCCTCGATCTCAAGCCTGATCGAGCCTTTGAGGTCTGCGTTGACCTCTTTACTGCGCAGATGAATCGGGCCCGGCAAGGCGATCGAGATATCGGCGCGATTCTTCGGTGTGGCCAGCAACGCCGCGTCGCGCTTGGCCTGAGCATCGACGTAGGTGATGGAGGGCAAAGGGGCGGTCGACTGCAGCTCGTCTCCCGACGACAGCTTAGGCATGCGAACGGTGCTGGTGTTGACGCGGACCTGCGCGCTGACCAGCGAGCCGTGTCGTTGCCCGTGTACCGACAGTTTGCTGTCGAGCCATGCCGCGAACGAGCCAAAGACGACTGCGAAGTGGCGTGAGTCTCCTTGGGCGTCGAACGTATTGGGCATCAGTCCGTCGAGCGCAGCCGATCCGGTTGCGTGAAACCAACCGTCGCCCGAATGGATGGCCAGCTGTCGCAGCGTCGCTCGGCCGGGGGCGAGCAGCAGATCGAGCTGCGCTCGGTCGTACGAATGGCCGTCGGCCGCAGACGTGATCGAAGCGTCGGTCAGGCGGAGCTCGCCGCTGGGCGCGACGCGCGGCCACAGGCCCGTGAGATTGACCTTCCCGTCGAGCTTTCCGCGCACGCGCCGCACCTCGGGAATCAGCGTCGACAAGAACGCGAGATCGAATTTAGTGAGGGCCAGCTCCGCTTGGAGCGGCTTGCCGGTGGTGAAACCGGCGCTGATCTCGGCGCTGCCGCCGAGCTGCTGACTGGCCAGCGCATGTCCGGTCAGTTTTCCCTGATCGAGCTTGCCGTCGAAGTTGAAGGCGGAGAAGCGCACGCCGGCGAGCACCAAGGTATCGACCGAGCCAGCGACGGCAAACGTTGGCATATCGAACGTGCCGCGCAGCTGCCCGGCGGCGTGCAGCGTTCCTGTGACCTGGTCGAGCTGCGGCCGAATTTGCTTGAGCGTCGCCAGATCAAAAGGCGGGACATTGAAGTCGACGGCGATGGTGCTGCGCCGCAGTGCCGGGATGTCCCACAGGG
>JBBQIO010000341.1:0-5032 GCA_038325015.1 Polyangia bacterium | reverse complement strand
TGCGGCACCGCCTGCTGCAACCCGGGCGAGTGGTGCCATGCCGGTCAGTGTCGCTGCGGCGATGAGCCGGCGTGCGGAAAAAAGCAGAGCTGCCAGAGCGCCGGACCGATCGGGGCCGGAGGCGCGTGCGGAGCGCTGTGCTGCGGCGACGGTGTCGTGTGCCCTCTTTGATCATCGATCTGCGCTCGGATACCGTCACGCGACCGACGCCGGCGATGCGCGAGGCGATCGCCCGTGCCGAGCTGGGCGACGACGTCTACGGCGAAGATCCGACGGTCCGCCAGCTCGAAGAGCGCGTCGCCGAGCTGCTCGGCAAAGAGGCGGCGCTGTTTGTCCCGTCCGGGACGATGGCCAATCAAATTGCACTGTGGCTGCACGCACGGCCCGGCGAAGAGGTCATCGTCGGCGTCGGCGCGCACTGCATGATCTACGAGACCGGCGCCGCCAGCGCGCTATCGGGCATCGGCTTCGCGCCCGTGGGACCACCCCGCGGAAATCCCGCGAGCGGCCTCTTCACCGCCCAAGATGCCGAAGCGGCACTCACCCCACGCGATCATCTGGCGGCGCCTGGTACCGCCGCGATCGCCGTCGAGAACACGCACAACCGCGGCGGCGGTCGGATCTTTCCGCAAGCCGATGTCGTCGCGCTCGGCGAGTTAGCGCATCGTCAGGGAATTGCACTGCACATCGACGGCGCGCGCCTGTGGAATGCGCACGTCGCCTTGGGCGTGCCGCTCGACGAGCTGGCCCGGCCGGCCGACACCCTCTCGGTCTGCTTGTCAAAAGGGCTGGGCGCACCGGTCGGCTCACTCGTCGTGATGGCCAAGAGTCAGGTCGCGCGGGCGCGGCGGCGCCGCAAGATGCTGGGCGGCGGTATGCGCCAAGCTGGCCTCTTGGCGGCGGCGGGCCTCTACGCGCTCGACCATCACGTCGCGCGCCTGGCAACCGACCATGACAACGCGCGTCGGTTCGCCGCCGCGATCGCAACACTCCCCGGCGTCGAGCTCGACCTCGGCACGATCGAGAGCAACATCGTCGTGTGGCGCCTTGCGCCCGCGGTACCGCTCGATGCCGCGCAGCTGGTCGAACGCGCCCGCGAGCGCGGGTTACAGCTGGGCGCCGTCGAGCCGCGTGCCATCCGCGCCGTGACCCACCTCGACGTGGACGGGCCGGCATGCGATCGCGCCGCCGTAATCCTCGGCGCGATTTTGCACAGCTTGTAGGAGATCCGAAGCGGAAAACGAAGGACGGCGGTGCTACGCGGCGGCGGCTCGCTTCTTGTTGCGGACGTCTTTTTTCTGCGCGACGTGGATGAGGTCGAGCAGCTTGGCCGGCGCGAAGGACTTCAGCTTGGCGATGTAGGGCGCGTCTTTAGCGCGGCCCAAGAGCTGGGCTAGCGCCTCTGCGGCCTGGTCGGCCGTGCCGAACTTTTCGCGCAGCTCGCTGGCGACACCATGCAGACGGAGCAGCTTCTGGTTCGACAGCGCCAAGAAGCGCGCCTTGACGTCGTCCTTGGCTTCGTCGCTTTTCTTGACGTGATCGAGCACTCCGAGAAGCGTGTCGACGAGCTTCTCCTTGGTGCTGTGCTCCGCGCGCTGGCGCGCCAAGGGACCGGTCGCAGTCTGCGCTGACTTGTCCACTTTTTTGGGGGCCTTGGTGGCCACTTTGGCTGCGGTCTTCTTCTTGGTTGGTGCGGTCGAGGGCATCTGAGTACTCCTAACGGGACGGGACGTAGGTGCGTGTTCTAGTGGACGGCCGGGGCGGGAGCGCCGCCGCCACCACCGAAATTGCCGAAGCTCTTGAGCAGCCCGCGCACGCGGTTGACCAGGTCGTCGACCTGCGGCTGCGTCAAGTTGACGGCCACGTGATAGCTCGCCGCCTTGGAGTCGATCTTGACGCCGTCGAGAAACGAAGCCATGCCCATCATCATCAGCTGCGGGCTCTTTTTGACTTCCATCAGCTGCGCGGTGGTCTTGGTGGTCAGCTCCTTGGCATCGGCTTCGGAGCCGAGGTCGACGACCAGGTCAGCCGCAAAGCCGCTGGTGAAGTCGAGCGAGCCGAACACATCCTTCATCGACTTGGCGGCCGCCATCTGCGGATCGCTGGAGAACGAATCACGCGCCGACTGCGGCACCGTCCCGGCGGCCCAGATGCCGTCGTTGGTGCGGGCGCGCTTGACCAGGCTCATGAGCGCGTCGTTGTCCTTGGCGCTGCCGCCCGGATCCTTCTTGGCGGCCAGATCGAGCGTCTTCTTGATCCACTCTTTGCCGCCAAAGACGACGGTTTTGGCATCGAGAAACGCCGCGAAGGCCTCGCCCTTCTTGCTGTCGGTGTAGAGCGTCTTGCCGTTGTAGGTGCTCTCGACGACGCTACTGCCGTCTTTTTTCGCCTGCTCCTTGGCGCACTCGACCAGCTTGGCCTGATTGAACGTGCCGCGCATGACGCCGGAAAACTCCTTGGTCACGCCGACCTGCTGCGGGAACGCGGCGAACACCGAGTCGACCTGCTCGAACGGATCGAGCGCGCACTTCTTGACGAAGTCGTCGTACTCTTTTGTGCCATTCGCGTCGCTGTCGCGGAAGTCGACGGCCTTTTTGAACATCGGCGTCTTGCGCATGCGCGCGACATTGATCATGAGGACGATGTCCGACTCGCGCGGCGCGAGCTGCATGTCCTCTTTGGCGGCGCCGGTGCCCGAGGTTTTGTTGCAGCCGACGCCACCCGTGGCCAAGGCCAACGAAGTCGCAAGCGAGAGGGCGGCAATCTGCCAAGTTGAGCGCATGGTGGGGTCCCTTTTTGAGTTCGGACGAGTTGCAAGCAGCTTCAGTACCACTGCAATACCGATTCGTGCTGAAAGACGCGCCGTTATAGAAAGCGCCCTGTCGAGTGTCAAGAGGTTTGGGTTCACGCGACTGCGTCAGCCCTGGCCGACTGTGATACTTTGTCCGGCCATGCCTTGGGCCAGCAAACTTTTGCGGGGTGACCGCGTCTGGGTTCGGATCAACCCGCGCGGCGAGCCGGCGGCCGGCCCCGACGGGCGCGTCGACGTTCGCTACCGGCCGGGCGGCAAAGTGTACCGGGCAAGCACGCGCAATCTGTCCGCCGACCCGGCGCCCGAGGTGCTGAGCGACGCCAAAGCCGCGCTCAACGAAGGCGGCAGCGATCTGCCCGTCGCCGCCGTCGAGAGCGAGGCCGTTGCTGCGCCCGCCACCGCCAAAGCGCCGCGCCCCAAGGCGGCGGCCAAGCCTCGCGTCGACGCCACAGCCGGCGTTCCCAAAGACGCGATCGTCGTCTACACCGACGGCGCGTGCACCGGGAATCCCGGACCGATGGGAATCGGCGCGGTCATCCTCGACGAGAAGAACAGCGCCGCCCCGCGCCGCGAGGTGTCCGAATACCTCGGCGAAGGGACCAACAACATCGCCGAGCTGACCGCGATCTTGCGCGCGCTCGAGCTGTGTCCGCACGATCGTCCGGTGCTGGTGCACTCCGATTCGTCCTACGCGCTCGGGCTTCTCGGCAAGGGCTGGAAGGCCAAAGCGAATCAGGAGCTGGTCGCCGAGCTGCGCAAGGTCGCGGCCAAGTTCGAAGATCTGCGGCTCATTAAAGTCGCTGGGCACGCCGGGGTGCCAGAAAACGAGCGCTGCGACGAGCTCGCGCGGGCTGCGGTCGTCCGCCGGCGCTAAGTGGCCCAGACACGTAGCCGGGCGCCCGACTTCGTCCTGATGGGCGTGACGGTGCTGTGGGGCTCGACCTTCGTGGTGACCAAGAGCGTGGTGCGCTCGACGGCGCCGATCGACTATTTGCTGCTGCGCTTCGGCGTGGCTGCGCTGCTGCTCCTGCCGTTCGCGTTGACGCGCCGCTTGCCGGCGCAGGAAAAGGGCGCTCGGCGGGTGATCGTCGACGGCGTCGTTCTGGGGCTGCTCAACTCGGCCGGCCTCGTCCTGCAGGTCTTCGGGCAGGCCTATACGACGGCCTCCAAGTCGTCGTTTATTACGTCGCTCAACACGCCGCTGACTCCCCTGGTTGGTCTGTTCCTGTACGGAGCTGCGCCGGCGCGCGCGCAGCGCTGGGCGATCGTCGTGGCCACCTTGGGCCTCCTCCTTTTGACCTACCCGGCGGCCGATGTCACCGGTCGGGTGCACTGGAATCGCGGCGACCTGGCCACCGTCGGCTGCGCCATCATCTATGCGTTCACCATTGTGCAGATCGCGCGGCGCGCGCCCGGGCACGACGCCGTCCACATCACGTTCGTGCAGCTCGCCGTGGGCGCCGTGCTGTTTGCGCTAGCGTGGCTAGCGATGCGCGGCGTGCTGCACGCGGTGCCCCTCGACCACTTGCCCGAGTTTGCGCGGCTGGAGGCGCAGCCCTTCGTCGCCGACGCTCGGCTGATCGCCAGCGGCCTGTACATGGCGGTCGTCTGCACGCTGATCACGTTTCTCTTGCAGACGTGGGCCATGGCGCGCATGTCGGCGACGCGAGCGGCAGTCATGTTCGCGCTCGAGCCGCTGTTCGCCACCGCGATGGCGCTGGCGGTCGATGGAGCCGGCGAGTGGCCGGGGCCGCGCGCCGCGGTCGGCGCCGTGATCGTGCTCGGCGCTGTGCTCATCTCCGAGCTCGGCTCGCGGGCATCGAAGGCGACCTGATGCTCATGTCCTGTCCGGTGAATACTGCGTGCTTTCGACAGCCACCTCGACTCGCTCGCTGCGTTGCACTGCCCTCAAATACAGACCGTATTCGTCGGACAGTGCGCCGTGCGCCCGAGCCGATCCGGCAGCCGCAGCTCCACACAATTAACCGCAATGCCGATCGGATAGGCGCAAGCGATCGAGAGCGCTGACCTTTTTCACGGCGCCCGCCACAAATGTAGCGTCCATCGCTGAAAGGATCAGGATTCGGCGATCACCGAGAGGGGATCGCATGCGGCTTGAGGGCGCACTTCATTACACGGCGGTCCGCGCGACGCCGGACTCGTTCGAGAACTTCACTCGGCACATCGATCCCGTTCAAATCGAAGAGGCGCTGGCAGCGA
>JBBQIO010000340.1:0-5051 GCA_038325015.1 Polyangia bacterium | reverse complement strand
GAGAAGCGCAACACCGCCTATCACGAGGCCGGCCATGTACTGGTGGCCAAACTGGTCGGCGACAGCGATCCACTGCACAAGGTCACGATCATTCCGCGCGGACCGACGCTCGGGCTGACGCAGCAGCTCCCCGTCGAGGATCGGCTGAGCTATTCGCGCGACTGGGCGCAGAGCCGCATCGCGGTGTGCATGGGCGGGCGCATTGCAGAAGAGGTCATCTTCGGGCAGATCACCACAGGGGCCGGTAACGACATCGAGCAGGCCACCGACCTGGCGCGGCGCATGGTGTGCGAGTGGGGCATGAGCGACAAGATGGGTCCGCTGTCGTTCGGCAAAAAAGAGGAGCAGATCTTTTTGGGGCGCGAGATCTCGCAGCACCAGGACTATTCGGAGGAGACCGCGCGCTCGATCGACGCCGAGGTCAAGCGCTTCGTCACCGACGGGTACGCGGTGGCGCGCAAGCTCGTCGAAGAGCACCTCGATGAGCTCAAGCGGCTGGGCGAGGCGCTGCTCGAATACGAGACGCTCGACGGCGAAGACATCGAGACGCTGATGCAAGGCGGCACGCTCGTGCGTCGGCCGCCGCCGGCCAAGGTCGAAGCGGTGGTCGCCGCCGCCCCGGCCCCGGGTCGGGAAAAACGGCCGAGCATCTTTGGCCGACCGCCGGCGTTGCCGCTACCCGACGAGCCCGAAAAAGCGTAAGAGCTCGCGAGCGAGCCGCGGCGTGGTCCATTGGCAGCCGATGAATTTACGGCGCGGCTCCTTCGACTGGAGCCGGACGCTCGTGATGGCGGTGGTCAATGCCACGCCCGATTCGTTTTCCGCTCCGGCTGGAAGCGATTGGACGCTCGACGAGTGCATCGCCCAAGGCCGTGCGCTGGTCGAGGCTGGTGCCGATCTCCTCGACATCGGCGGCGAGTCGACGCGGCCCGGCGCGGTGCCCGTTTCGCTCGACGAGGAGCTGCGGCGCACGAGCGCGCTGGTCGAGGCGCTGGCCGGCCACGCCATCATCAGTATCGATACCACCAAGGCCCAGGTGGCCGAGGCTGCACTGGCCCGCGGCGCCGAGATCGTCAACGATGTGTCGGGTGGTCAGTTCGAGCCGGCGCTGCTCGACGTGGTCGCGGCCAAGGATGCGGTCTTGATCGTTGGGCACACCCGCGGCCGCCCGACAGAGATGGCCGATCGCGCCGACTACGCCGATGTCGTGGCCGAGGTCATCGATGAGCTCGGGTCGCGGTTGGCTCAGGCGCGACAGCGCGGCATTCGTCAGTTGGTCGCGGATCCCGGCCTGGGATTCGCCAAGCGTCCGGCGCACGACTGGGCGATCCTGGCTGCGCTGCCGCGCATCGCAAGCGAGCTCGATGTGCCGTTGTGCATCGGCGCCTCGCGCAAATCGTTCCTCGGCCGCTTGACCGGCCACCCGGTCGGCGATCGTGAGCGCGCGACGGCCGCGGTCAATGTCGCGGCGATCCTCGGCGGCGCACGCATGGTGCGCGTGCACGACGTTTCGCAACAGCTCGACGGCGTACGGGTGGCCGACGCGATCCGTTCGGCACAAGCACAACCGGCTTCGGCTTCGTCGGCGTCGGCGTCGCCGTCGCCGTGGGATCTCCGCTGATGCGCGGCCTGATGAGCCTCCTCTTTGGCCTGCTCGGCGGCTGGCGCGAGGCGTTGGTCGCGGCCATCGACATCGCCATCGTCTACTACGTCGTCTATCGCGCGCTCCTGCTCATCAAGGGGACCCGCGCCGCGCAGACGCTGATCGGCCTGGTGCTGGTTTTTGCCTTCTTCTTCATGGCCAAGATGGCGGATTTGACGACGCTCTCCTGGCTGCTCGACAACCTCATCAACTACTCGATCATTTTTTTCATCGTCATCTTTCAGCACGATATCCGGCGCGGCCTGATGCGGGTCGGCGCCAACCTGTTCGCCACCGGTCGCACCTACGAGCAGACCACGGTCTTCGAAGAGATCATCACGGCCGCCGAGACGCTGGCGCGGAGCCGCGTCGGTGCGCTCATCGTGCTCGAGCGCGATGCCGATCTGGTCGAGTTCCTCAACGAGCCGGGTGTCGAGATCGATGCCAAGGTGACGAGCGAACTATTGGTGACGCTGTTCTTGCCCGATGCGCTCAATCAGCTGCACGACGGTGCGGTGCTGATCAAGAATCTGCGCATCGCAAAAGCGGCGGCGGTGTTGCCGCTGTCGGCCAACGCCAAGCTGGACAAGAGCTTCGGGACGCGCCATCGCGCGGCGATCGGCGTGACCGAGGAGACCGACGCCGTCGTGGTCGTCGTCTCCGAGGAGCGCGGCACGCTGTCCCTGTGCTTTTCGGGCAACATCGCTCGCGACCTCGACGGCGCGACCCTGCGTAAAGCGATGCTCGGCCTCTTCCAAAAGCCGCGCCGCCCCAAACGCGGGGTCAAGCCGGGCCGCACGCCTTCGCCCACCTCGCTGATCACTGCGATTACTGAAGCCGCGGAGCCCATCCCGCCCGTGGCCAACCGCGCCGCCGATCCGCCGGCGAACGTAGACGCTGGAACGCCCAAATGAAGCGCCCGTTTTTGGTGCGCGCGTTTTCCGACGAGCTCCCGCTCAAGCTGGTTTCGTTGGTCATCGCGATGACTCTGTTCGTGGTCGTACGCAGCGACAAGGAGGCGGCTTCGGGCGCGTTCGTGCGCGTGGTCTACACCATCCCCGAGGATCGCGTGCTGGTTTCCGAGCCAGTGACCGAGGTGCGTATCGGTGTGCGCGGCCCGTGGACGCGGCTACGCCGTTTCGACGATCACGACCTGCCCGCCATCCGCATCGACCTGGCGCACCAGAGCTCTTCGGAGGTCAAGCTCGACGCGACCATGATCAAGCTGCCGGTGGGCTTACGCGTGGTCTCAATCTCGCCGTCCGAGATTCGCGTTCACCTCGAGCCGAGCGTACGGCGTCGCGTTGCGCTCATCCCCACGGCCGAGGGCGAGCCGGCCGATGGTTTCCGTTTGGCGCATCTGAGCGCCAAACCCGAGACCATCTTGGTCGACGGCGCCAAGAGCGAGGTCGAAGCGATGACTCGCCTGTCGACGCAGCCGTTGCGCATTGCCGGTGCGCGCGGGCTGGTGCGCGGTGAGGTCGGCCTCGAGTCGGTGCCGCGCCATGTGCGGCTCCTCGAAAGCAACGTGACGCTGGTCGAGGCGCGTGTCGAGCCGGCCATCGAGGAGCGCGTGCTGGGCGCGCTGCCGGTGCGCGTGGTCGGGCTGCGCAAGCTGTCGGCGGTCGTCGAGCCGGCCACCGCGCGGCTCATTCTGCGCGGGCCGGCGGGGTTGGTTGCCGAGCTCCGGCCCGACGAGATCGCGCTCACCGTCGAAGGGCAGCTGATCGACCGCCAGCCGCCCGCCGACTACACCCGCCCGATCGTCCCGACCGGGTTGCCCGCCGGAGTCGCCGCTGAGGTCCAGCCCGACACGGTCCGGGTGCACACCAGCAAGATCCGTTAGCTCGGATTCGGACCTGATCGATCTGATCGATCTGATCGATCTGATCGACCCGATCGACACAACTGACGTGCACCACGTCTTGACTGTTCGGACCAAGCCCCGGACAGTGTGTTTTTTCCCGACGAGACCGAGGAGAGCGGATGGCGCACGGCGCGAGGAAGTTGTTCGGCACCGACGGCGTGCGTGGTGTGGCCAACGTCGAGCCGATGACGCCCGAGACGGCGCTACGCCTCGGTCGGGCGGTGGCCTATCACTTTCGCCATCAGAGCCGGCGCGGCCGCATCGTTATCGGCAAAGACACGCGACTTTCGGGCTATCTATTCGAGACCGCGCTGGCCGCGGGCATCTGCTCGATGGGCGCCGACGTCATGATCTGCGGCCCTCTGCCGACACCGGGGATCGCGTTTTTGACCTCGTCGATGCGCGCCGATGCCGGGGTGGTCATCTCGGCGTCGCACAATCCGTTCGAAGACAACGGCATCAAGATCTTCGCCGCCGACGGCTTCAAGCTGCCCGACTCGGTCGAGTCGCACCTCGAGCAGCTGATGGCCGCAGACAATGACGAACTCGACCGCCACCGACCGCGCGGCAAGGAGATCGGCAAGGCCACCAAGATCGAAGATTCGCGCGGCCGCTATGTCGTCTTTTTGAAGAACGTTTTTCCCCGTACCCTGACACTTGACGGGATGCGCATCGTCGTCGACTGCGCGCACGGCGCCGCCTACAAGGTCGCGCCGCTGGTCTTCGCCGAGCTCGGCGCCGAGGTCATCGCCATCGGCAATCGCCCGGACGGCATGAACATCAACGCCGATTGTGGCGCGCTCCACCCGAAGAAAATGTGCGCGGCGGTGCGCAAGCACGGTGCACAGATCGGCATCGCGGTCGATGGCGACGCGGATCGCGTGATCATCGCCGACGAGCACGGCGAAGAGGTCGACGGCGACACCATCATGGCCATCTGCGGTCGACGCCTCTTGGAGCGAAAAGAGCTGCGCAAAAAAACCGTGGTCGCGACCGTGATGTCGAACCTTGGCCTCGAGCGATCGCTTGGCGAGCTCGGCGGCAAGCTGGTGCGCGCGCAGGTCGGCGATCGCTACGTCGTCGAGGAGATGCGGGCCCACGGCTACAATTTCGGCGGCGAGCAGTCTGGCCACCTCGTGTTCCTCGATCACATGACCACCGGCGACGGCATTTTGGGGGCGCTGCAGGTGCTTGCGGTGATGCTCGAGTCGGGGCGGCCCCTGTCCGAGCTGCGCCGCGTGATGACGCGCTATCCGCAGGTCTTGGTCAACCTGAAGGTGCAGCACAAGCGGCCGATCAACGAGCTCAAAGAGGTCTCGCAGCTGGTCGCCAATGCCGAGCGCGCGCTCGGTCAAGAGGGTCGCGTCCTGGTGCGCTACTCGGGCACCGAATCCAAAGTCCGCGTCATGGTCGAAGGTCCCGACGAAAAATCCATCCAGGGATACGCCGACGAAATTGCGCATGCGCTGCAGCGCGCCTGCGGAGCTGTGCAATGAAGCTGCACATCAACGTGGACCACGTCGCGACGCTGCGGCAGGCGCG
>JBBQIO010000339.1:0-5067 GCA_038325015.1 Polyangia bacterium | reverse complement strand
CGTCATCTCGTTCAACCTCGGGATGATCAACGTGCGCGACATCCGCACCTCGGCGTTCTTGATTCACCGCAAGATCGAGTCGATCCTGGCGCAGACGTCGGTCAAAAAGATAGACATCGTCGGCCACTCGATGGGCGGCCTGATCGGCCTGTACTACATCAAGAAGCTCGGCGGCCACGACAAGGTGCGCAAGCTGATCATGATGGGCACGCCGCTGCAGGGCACGTGGACGGCGCTGCTCGGCGTCGCGGCCATGGGCCTCCTGTCGGCGAGCGCGTGGCAGCTGTTGCCGGGCAGCCGATTCCTGCGCGAGCTGGCCGCCGGGCCGCTGCCGACGAACGTCGACTACTACACGATCGCTGCGGAACGGGATTGGGTTTGTCCGCCGCACTCGACGCCGCTCGAAGGCGCGGCGGCGACGCGCGTGCCGCTCGGTCACTCGTCGCTCGTGATGTCCGAAGATGTGTACCGGCACGTGCGCTGGGCGCTGCAGCGACCGGTTCCGCCCGCACCGGGTGCGCCACCGACGGGTTGAGCAATTTATATTGCAACGCAGCATTAAAAAATGTTGCATTGCAAAAGAACGTGTTATGTTGGGTCCATGGCCAAGTCCGTCGTGCCCGCTCGCCGTCGAGGACGTCCCCCGACCATCGCTGTAGATGCTGACGGCGGGCGAACCATCAAAAAGTATGGCAATCGCCGCCTGTACGACGCGCGCGAGAGCCGGTACATCAACCTCGAAGAGCTCGCGGATCTGTTCGCCGTCGAAGAGGACCTGCGGGTGGTCGACGCGGTGTCCGGCGAAGACTTGACGGAAAAGACGCTGCGTCAGGCGGTCCTGGCCGACGAGGACAAGCGCGGCGAAGGGTTGGTGCCGCTGTTGCGGGCGCTCCTGCGCTACCGTAAAGGGCCGGCCCGCATCGACTTCGAAAAGCATATGGCCCGCGCGGTCGCCAACTTCCAACGACGCTGAGTCAGGTCGAGCCGGCTATTTTTTTCGCAGCCGGTCGAGCAAGCCGCTCGTCTTACTGCCCTTGTCCTTTTCGCGCCGCATTTGGATGAGGCGAATCTCGCGCTCCGCCTCCATCAGTCGTGGGTCCAGATCGATCGCGATCTTGAACATGTTGAGCGCGCGGGAGACGTCGTTCTCCTCGCGCAGCGACACGCCGAGAAAATAAAACGCGCGCGCGCATTTGGGCGCCAGACGCGTAGCCTCCTGCAGCTGCGGCTTGGCCTGGGCATGCGTCAAGAGGCCGGCCGAGACCTTGGCCCAGACCAAAAACGCGAGATGCTCACCGGTGTCCGGGCTGTTGGTCACGGCGGCTTCGAGCTCGCGAATCGCGCCCGCAAAGTCCTGCTTGCGCAATAAAATCTCGCCGCGACGAAAGGCCATCTCGGCCTCCAACATCTGCATCGCCTTGGCGTGCGCCCCGTGGTCGTTCAGCCCTTCGGCGCGCTTGGTCTCGTATTCGGCGCGGCGCACGTCGTCGCTGAGCGTCTGATAGGCCTCGGTAACGCGGCGAAAGATCTTCTCCACATCTGCGCGCATCGACTCGAGGCCGAGCGAGCCCAAGCGGTCGGGATGAAACCGCTTGGCCGCTTCGAGATAGGCGGTCTTGATGGCGTTGCCGTCGGCGTCGGGCGCCACGCTGAGCACTTCGTAGAGCGACTCGTTCTCGACGACTTTGCTCTTCATGTCGATCTGCCGGCGCGCCAGATCGATCTCGGTGCCCGGTGCCAGGCTCGGCGCTGGGCTCAAGTTGCGCGGTCGACCGGCCAGCCCGAGCGGACCGGTCGTGGCGCCGTCGTTGGCCGCTTGCGGCGCGCCATCCGGTCGCAAAGCGTCGCCAGGCATTTGCGGCATTGGATAGTTGCCCGATGGCATGCGCCAGCTCCCCGACAGGTCGGGAGTCGGCGTGTTCGCTCGCGGACGCGCCTCAGCCTCGGGAGCGCGACGTCGCAGCCGGGGCACCGAATCGGCCGGCTGAATATCGAGCGCGTCGGTGATGTACAGGGCGTAGACCAGCGCGTGCACAGGTTGTGAATGCAGCCCCGACGCATCGACCAGATCCGGCACGGTGAAATGGCCGCGGCGCAGAAGCTCGCCCACGCGTCCGTCGTCGGCGCCGAGCCCGTAGCGGGTCATCTCGTCGGCGCTCAGCTTGGACTTGACCGCCTCGCCGTCGAGCAAAAACAGCGCACCGCTCAGCCGGTCGGCCGACCAGGCGCCGCGCACGCCATGGTAGAGCGCGCGATGCGGATGAACCCGCATCGGCATCTCGCCCTCGACGCCTTCGCCATGCTCCTCGTACGCGAACGTGAAATCACCCTCGGCCAAGAAGAACAGCCGATGCAGCTTGCGCCGCACCTGCGCCTTGAGCGCCAGGCGGACCTGCTCCTCCGTGACCTTGCCGCTGGCCCGCAAAACGTCGCCGTACCGTTGGCCGGGCGGCGGCGGGGCCAGGGTCGTCTCTTTGTGCGCCGCCTCGTCGAGATAGCCGAGCTCGACCATGACCCGCCCCAAAAGCTCGGCGGTACCCGGCAGGGTGACAGCGACGGGAAAGCCCTGCAGAAAATAGATCACGTGCTGGCCGACGCGCGCCTCGATACGCAGGACGCCGTCGGCCGCCAGCCCGTGCAGGCGATCGAGGAGCGTCGGCAAGGGCTCGTCTTCGAGCCGGCCGAAAATGGGATCGCGGTCGGTCATTGGTGAAGCGACGATTGTCGGTGCTGGTTGGGTCGGACGCAAGGCTGACCTACTTTTCGAGGTGGCGACGTAGGCGGCGCAAGTTGTCGCGGTGGCGCCAGAAGATGAAGGCGACCAGGGTCAGGTTGAGCAGCTGCTGCCACGGCGACGCGTCGAGCAGCCACAACAGAAGCGTCATCGCCGCCGCACCACACAGCGACGCTACCGACGAGATGCGCAGCGCGAGATAGACCACCGCCCAGATCGCCAGCGCGGTGGCAGCCGCTACCGGGCACAGCGCCAAAAAGACGCCCAGCCCGCAGGCCACGCCTTTGCCGCCCTTGCCCTGCAAGAACGGCGAGTAGAGATGGCCGAAAAAGGCCGCCAGCCCGACGGCAGCGACTTCCGGCGATCCAGGCGGCCAGACATGCGCCGCAAGGGCCACCGGAAGCGCGGCCTTGCCCGCGTCGAGCGCCAAGACCAGCGCACCCCAACCGCGGCCGAGCGCGCGCGCGGCGTTGGTCGCGCCAATATTGCCCGAGCCGACAGCGCGGAGATCGATGCCGCGAAAGTGCGCGATCAGCCAGCCGAACGGAATGGCGCCGCACCAAAACGAAATGACGATTCCGCCGAAGAGCACGATCGCGTCGGTCATGCCGAGAGCTCGCGCGGCACCGGCCCGAGGTCGCCGCGCACGCGCGTCCAAAAGGCGCGTACCTCGTCGAGCGATGCAGTGCGTGGACACTCGGCCGGCAAACTCTCCAGCACGCGCCGTCCCCAGGGCCGCTGCGTTGCGCGCGGATCGAGCAGGGCCACGATGCCGCGATCGGTGCGATGGCGAATCAGCCGTCCGAAACCCTGCGCCAGCGCCAGCGCCGCACGCGGGACTTGGTAGCCGTAAAACGGATCTTGCTCGGCCTCGGTCAGGCGGCGACAGCGGGCCTCGACGAGCGGATCGTCGGGTGGCGCAAACGGCAGCTTGTCCATGACCACCAGCGACAGCGCCTCGCCGGCCACGTCCACCCCCTCCCAGAAGCTGGCGGTGGCAAACAGCACCGACCCGACGCGCCGGCGAAATTGCTCAATCAACAGATGCTTGGGCCGCTCGCCTTGCAACAAAAGCGGCTGCGACAGGCGCTTGGACAAAAGGGCGTGGACGCTCTCCATCTGCCGGTGGCTGGTGAACAGCAAAAAGGCGCGCCCGTCGGTGATTCGCACCAGCTCGGCCATGCGTTCGGCAAGCGCCAGGGTGCGCGCCTGGCCATCGGCGTCGTGACTGGGCACCGGGAGATCGCGCGGCAGATAGAGCATCGCCTGCTGCCCGTAGTCGAACGGCGATGGCAGCCGCGCTTCGTCGGCCGATTCGAGGCCCAGGCGCGAGCGCACGAAATCGAAGCTCCCGCCGGAAGTCAGCGTCGCCGAGGTGAAGATGGCGGATTCGACCTTGGCCAAAATCTCCTCGCGAATGACATCGGCGACGTCGACCGGCGACGCGTGCATCTTGAACAGACCGCCCGTGCTCTCGGTCCAAAACACATGGCGCCGATCGATCCTCTGCGCGCCCTCGACGAGTAGCGCCATATCGTCGCGCAGCGCCCGCGCCCGTCGTTCGAGCAGCTCGGCGCGTTGGCCGCCATCTTCGAGGCCGCCATCCGAGCTGCCGGCGCGTGCCCCGGCCAAGATGGCTTCGATCTCTTCGAGCGCGGTGTCGAGCTGCCAGGCGCGCTGCTCGGGCTCGCCGCGCCAGGTCTCGGCGCCAACGGCGACACGCTCACGCCGACCAATCTTGGCGCGCAACGACTCGATCAATGCGGCACTGCGCTGATCGACGTGCGTCGCGGCCGCTTCGATGCGCGGCGGCGCCTGGTGGCCGAAGACAGCGCGTCGCAGATCGCGGGTCAGCTGCGCCAAGCGGCTCGACGAAACGCTGACCCCAAAATAGTCGCTGGCGATGTCCTCGATCTGGTGCGCCTCGTCGAAGATCACCGCCTCGTAGGTCGGCAGCAGCTGCGCCGAAGGCCAGCGCGAGCGGAGCGCGAGATCGGCGAAAAAAAGATGATGGTTTACGACCACCAGATCGGCGGCCTGCGCGCGACGCCGTGCCTGCGTGACGAAGCAGCGATCGAAGTAGCTGCAGCGCGCACCGAGCCGCGTCTCGGTGGTGGCCGAGATGTCGCGCCACAGCGGGGCCTCGTCGGGCAGCGCGCTCAGCTCGGCGCGATCGCCGCTCTCGGAGCTCTCGGACCAGTTGCGCACGGTCTCGAACAGCTCGTCGTTCTCGTCGACCTCGGTCTGCCCAGCCACCGGCAGCCGAATGGCACGGCGCGCGTCGGCCTCGGCGAAGCGGCGCAGGCACAGATAGTTGGAGATGCCCTTCATGT
>JBBQIO010000338.1:0-5068 GCA_038325015.1 Polyangia bacterium | reverse complement strand
CGGCGTTCGCTTTGGCGGACACGAGGAGATGGATCTGGACGCGATCCTGGCGCGCCGCCCGACCGTCGCCATCGTTGACGAGCTGGCGCACACCAATGCGCCCGCGCTCGACGATCTGTCCATCGGCGACCACCAAAATCTGATCCGCCCGCAGCACGGTCGACAGGCGATGCGCGATGGCAATCGTCGTGCGCCCCGCCATCAGCGGGATGAGCGCGGCTTGCACCAGTCGCTCCGACGCGGTGTCGAGCGCGGAGGTCGCCTCGTCGAGGAGCACGATCGGCGCACGCTTGAGCAGCACGCGCGCAATCGCCAGCCGCTGCCGCTCGCCGCCCGACAGCCGATAGCCGCGCTCACCGACGACCGTATCGTACCCCTCGGGCAGGAGCATGATGCGGTCGTGAATCTGCGCTGCCCGCGCCGCCTGGATCACCTCTTCGTTGGTGGCTTCGGGGCGCGCGTAGAGGAGATTTTCGCGCACCGTGGCGTGAAACAGAAACGTCTCTTGCGTGACCACGCCGATGTTCTGTCCGAGCGACGACTGCTGCACATCGCGCAGATCCTGGCCGTCGATCGCGATGCTGCCGCCCTGCACGTCGTACAGCCGCGGGATCAGATAGGTGATCGTCGTCTTGCCGGCGCCCGACGGACCGACCAGTGCGGTCAGCTCGCCCGGACGGGCCAAGAACGACACCGACTCGAGCGTCGTCCGGGTGTTGGTCGCTGACGTCGCGTAGCTGAAATGCACATCTTTGAACTCGACTTCGCCGCGCGTGATGTGCAGTGCAGGTGCACCGGGCTTGTCGGCGATCTCGACCGGCAGATCGAGAAACTGAAAGATTCGCTCGAACAGCGCCAGCGCGCCCTGGATCTGCACCTGCACGCCGAAGAGCCGGCCCATCGGGAAGAATAATTTATTTTGCAGTGCAACAAACGCGATCACGCTGCCCAGCGACATCTGTCCGAGTGCGACGCGCCGCCCTCCGACCCAGTAGATGATGGCCGGCGCCACCGCCCAAAACGCCTGCAGCGTCACCCAGAACAGCTGGCTGACCATGGTGCGCCGCAGCTCCAGCTGCATGAGCACGCGATTGGCCTCGCCGAAGCGGTCGAGCTCGCGCGCCTGCCGGCCGAACGTTTTGGTCAAGAGCGCGCCCGAGACCGAAAGCGTCTCGTCCAAGATGTGGGTCATGTCGGCGAGCTTGGCCTGCACCTCTTTGGACAGGCCGCGCCGCACCGAGCCTGCGCGCCGCGTCGGATAGACGAACAGCGGCAACACCAAGAGGCTGGCCAGGGTCAGCCGCGCGTCGAGCGCGATCATCAGCGCGAGCACGCTGGCCACCGAGATGACGTCCTGCAAGATCTGCGTCGCCGTCGAGGTCACCGCCTCCTGCACGCCGCTGACGTCGTTGGTCACGCGCGACAAGATCTCGCCGGCGCGGGTGTCGGTGTAAAAGCGCAGCGACATGCGCTGCAGGTGCTCGTAGAGCCCCATGCGCAGATCCATCATCACCTTTTGGCCGGCGCGGATGGTCAGGTAGGTCTGCGAGGTGTCGACGCCGCCGCCGACCAGCGTAATGATGACCATGGCCAGCGCCAGCAGGCCGAGGAGATGCGTGTCGTGGTTGGGCAGCGCGTCGTCGATGATGCGGCGAACGATGAGCGGATTGCACAGCCCGAGCAGCGACGCGATGAGGATCGAGATCGCGATCAGCACGCCGCTGCCCATGTGCGGCGCGAACAGCCCGACGATGCGTCGCATCAGCGGACGCGACGGTCCGACCGGAGCGGCAGGTGCTTGGGGCACGCCTTTGGTCGCAGCAGCGGGCAAAGCAGGGGGGCGAGCGGCCATCGAGCTGAGCTCAAGTGTAGTGCGGACCGGCTCCGTCGCCAGGCTTGACTTGTGGCGCGGGCGCGCGGCTAGCCGCAGACGTTCGCGGTGCCGCTGCCGCCGCACACCTGGGGCGCGCCACACTTGGGGCACATGGTGACGTCGCTGCAGCCATCCGAGACGACGCCGCAATTTTTGCCCTGCTGCTGACAGGTTTTCGGTGCACAGGAGCTGCTGCCGCAGATGTTCGGTCCACCGCCACCGCCGCAGGTACCGGGAGGACCGCCGCCGCCTTTGCAGTCGGGTTTGCCGCAGTCGAGCATTCCGCCGCAGCCGTTGGTCGCCATGCCGCAGTTGCGGTTGCCGCACGTCTGAGGTGTGCAGCCACACTGCGTGGGTATTTGGCCGCCGCCGCAGGTGGCTGGGGCGAGACACTTTCCGCACGGCGATGCCAGGTCGACGTGGGCCAGGTCGACCTGGGCCAGGTCGACGTGGTGCAGGTCGATGTGAGCCAGGTCGATGTGGGCTAGGTCGACGTAGTGCAGGTCGGCCCGGGCGAGGTCGACGTGGGCGGCGTCCGGCACTTCGCCCTTCGATCGATTGCACCGTCCGTTCGACGCGCACGAAAAGCCGGGCGGGCAGCTGCCGCCGTCGCCGCAGGCAAACGCACCCTCCCCGACCGTCGGCGAAAACAGGCAGCCACCGACCAAGGACATCAACGATAGAGTCAGAACGCGTAGGTCCACGCCACCCTCATTCCATCTCGCGTCGGCGCTGCAGCCAGGCCGGTGCGCGCCATCTTGTGAGCGCCGAGTGCGGTCAAGAGTGCACCCGTTGCCGCCGTTGCGACGCCCACCACGTCAAGGGCGATGGCGATCTTGGCGTCGCGCTGGCCGGCGTTCCACTCGGCGCGCAGCTGCGGATTCCAGGCGACGCCGTGGGCTGCTCCGTCGCTGATGTGCGCCGCGTCGGCGGTCGCTTGGGTGCCAACCACAACTCCGGCAATGACCGCCGCTACGCCGATGCCCATGAGCCCGATTCCGACGCCGACTTGGACCGGCCCATTGAAGATGCGGCGGCGCGCCGGCGGCACATAGGTGGGTGTCACGACGGAGGCCTGGGGCGGCACGACGGGGACACTCGGCGCCGGGCGGACCACGGGCGCTTCGACCCTCGTCGCCAGTCGCTCGATGAACTCTTCCACATCCTGCCGGTTGGGCGCATCCGGGCGCTGGCGCAGATAGCCGCGATAAAAGTACACGGCCTCCTCGGGCCGATCAGCCAGCCGGCTCGCCTGACCAAGATTGAACAGCAGGCCGGGTTCGTGGGTCAGCACGTAGGCGGCGGTGAAGTCGCTGATCGCACGGTCGAACTCGCGCACCTCATAGCTGGCCATTCCGCGCTCGTAGAGTGAGCGCGCCTGGCGCTCGTCCTCGGGGGAAGGAGCGGCCTCGGCGGTGCCAATCGCAACCACAAGCAGGAGCAGCGAGGCGACTCTCAATGGTGTACCGGAAATGGATTGACCAGATAGTCGGGATCCCGCTTGGTCGCCGGCCGGACGGTGTGCTTGTGCGTCGACTTGTGTTCCGGCGCTCGGGCCGTGACCGGCGGGACGCGAACCGGCTCGACCGAGGGTGTCGCAGCCATTTCGGGCCACCGCTCTTCGGCGCCACGGGCTGCGGGTGCCGGCGCGCGCGTTCGATTGAGGGCCAGCGTCGTCACGGCCGCGACGAGCGCCAGCCCGGACGCCGCCAACCAGATGCGGCTAGTCGGTCGGCGCCGCGGCGCACTCTTGATCCGCGGATTGGTCCGCGTCGCGTGCGCGCGCGCGGGAATCGCGAGTCCGTCAAAGACCAGCTCGGCACTGTCGCGTCGCACTTCTTCGATCCGGCTCCGCACCTCGACGAGCGACGGGCGATCGTCCGCCGATTTGGCCAACAATCCGACCAGCAGTCCAGCAAGCGCCGGCGGAATCCCGGGCCAACGCTCGCGCGGCGGCGGCGGGTCATCGGCGACGTGCATGTGCATGACCTCGACAGCACTATCCCCCTCGAACGGTCGCAAGCCAAGCACCATCTCATAGGCCGTCACACCCAGAGAATATAGGTCCGTTCGCCCATCGACCACTTCGCCACGCGCCTGCTCGGGTGAGATGTACTCGGGTGTACCCACGGCCATCCCGCTGTCGGTTTCGCGCACCTTGGGCATGCCCTCGACCGGCGCGATCAGCTTGGCAATCCCGAAGTCGAGGAGCTTGACGGTCCATTTTCCGTCCGCCAAGGGCACTAAGAAGATGTTGGCCGGCTTGAGGTCGCGATGCACGATGCCCTTGGCGTGCGCCGCGCCCAGGGCCACGCAAACCTGGTCGAGCACGTCGAGCGCGGTGTCAAGCGAGGGCCGCTGGTCAGCCAGCAGCTCCTCGAGCGTGCGGCCGTTCAACCACTCCATGATGAAGTAGCGACGGCCGTCGGCCAGCTGGCCGAACGCGAAGACGTCGACGATGTTGGGATGGCCAATCGAGTTGACGGCGCGCGCTTCTTGAACGAAGCGGTCGACCTCATCAATGTCGCACGACAACTTGCGTGACAGCACCTTGATCGCGGCGCGCTTGGCGATGATCGGGTGGATGGCGCCGTACACCGTGGCCATCCCACCCTCGCCGATTTTTTGCGAGATGACGTATTCGCCGACCTGCTCCCCGGGAGCCAGATCGTGGTTGTTGGCGGGCCCGATGTGCGCCAAGCCGTCAAACATTTGGACCGTATTCGACACGCGCACCCCGCCGGCCGCTGATTGTGCAAGATGCTCGCCGGGCGCTATTGGCGAAAAAGCGGCGCCCCCGCCGGGGCGGCCGGGAGCGTGACCTGCCTTCCCGCCCCGAAATGCCACGATAGGGCATTTCGCCCCACGCGCCGGCACGGTCGGTCAGGGTCGATCTCAAGGAGCGGCCGGCCACTGGAGCTCGAACAGCAAAGAGCGATGGAGCGGAGGTTCGGCACGACGCTCGGGCGCAACGAAACGGTCGGCGCGATAGAAGCGCACGCGGGCAGCGTCCGTCCACGCTGCGGTATCGCGCGCCAAGAGCCCGAAGCAGTCGGTCAGCGCCCGGTCACGACGCGGGCCCGGCGGCAGCCCGAGCAGGGACCAAGAAAGCCCCCACGCGCGCTGCCCTTCGAGACGCTCGCCGAGCGTGGGCAGCGACACCGCCGCACCGGCGACATTCACGGCGTCGATCTC
>JBBQIO010000337.1:0-5078 GCA_038325015.1 Polyangia bacterium | reverse complement strand
TGCATTCGTGATTCATCGGGCAAAGTCGTCTACGGCGCTCCCGTGGTGCAACCCGGTAAGTTCCTCTTCGACGGTGTGTTTCCCACCACGCTCTATTTATGGCAGCTCGAGCTCGCGCCGGAGCGGACGTCGATGCTCGCTGCGACTGAGCGTTCGGGGCATCGGGCGGAGCGACTGTCCAGTGCGCTCGGCTTCGGTGTCATGATCATCTGCCTCGGATTTTTGGCCTACGCCATCGACAAAGAGCGACGCGCCAACGATGTCAAGGGCGACTTCATCTCCAACGTCTCACATGAGCTCAAGACGCCGCTGTCACTGATCCGCATGTTTGGCGAGCTCCTGGCGCTGGGCAAATTAAAGTCGCCGGACAAGGCCAAGGAGTACGCCGAGATCATCACGCGCGAGTCCGAGCGGTTGACGCGGTTGATCGACAACGTGCTCGATTTTGCGCGCATCGAGCAGGGGCGGGCGGCGTACGATTTTCAAGAGGGCCGGCTCGACGCGGTGGTCGAGCGCGCGCTCGACGTGTATCGCTTTCGCGCCGAGCGCGAAGGCTTTCGTCTGAAGGTCAAGATCGACCCCGACCTTCCCGAGACCCTGATCGATGAGAACGCGATGACGCTGGTGCTGCTCAATCTTTTGGAGAACGCGCTTAAGTACGGCAAGGACGAGATCGCGGTCTATTTGACTCGCGTGGGCAGCGATTTGAGGCTGGTGGTCGAAGATCGCGGGCCGGGCGTTCCCCTCGACGAGCAGAAGAAGATCTTCGATCGTTTTTACCGCACCAAGCAGGCGCGCGGCACCAACGTGCGTGGCTCGGGGATCGGACTGTCGCTGGTCAAGCACATCGTCGAGGCGCATCGTGGGCGCGTGACGGTCCAGAGCGAGCCCGGCCGCGGTGCGGCGTTTATCGTCGACCTGCCCCTGGCCGGATCGAGCGACGGAAACGGGCGCGTCGCGGCATGAGCAATCCGAGCGGCGGCAATCTCAAAAAGCGCATCCTCATCGTCGAAGACGAGCCCGACATCGTGCTCGGCCTCAAGGACGCGCTGGAGTTCGAAAACCTGGACCCGCAGGCCACGTCATCGGCCAAAGAGGGCGTTCGCCTGATGCGCGAGCGCGGCGCCGACTGCGTCATCTTGGACATCATGCTGCCCGACGGAAACGGCTACGACGTGTGCCGCGAGATTCGGACCTTCAACACGCTGGTGCCGATCATCATGCTGACCGCGCGCAGCCAGGACTCGGACAAGATTCGCGGCCTCGAAGTCGGCGCGGACGACTACGTGACCAAGCCGTTTTCGGTTGGCGAACTGCTGGCGCGGATCAAGGCCATCTTCCGCCGCACCGACCGCCACAGCCCGACCGAAGACGAGATCCAGATCGGGCAATCGGTGATCAGCTGCAAGAAGCACACACTGACGCGCAGCCGGCGCGTGCAGCCGCTGAGCTTTTACGAGGTCGAGCTCTTGCGCCTCCTGTACGAGCGCAAAGAGGAGCCCGTGTCGCGCGACGATATTCTCGACAAAATCTGGGGAGTGCAGGCCTTCCCATCCAATCGCACGGTCGACAACTTCATCGTCAAGCTGCGAAAAAAGCTGGAAGACGACGGCAAAGAGCCGAAGCACATTTTGACGGTCTACGGACACGGCTACAAGCTCGTCCCCTGAGCGATCCGGCCGGCGCGCTCAAATCGCGCGGCGACTCACGGACAGGTGGCGGTGATGCTGGCCGTGCAAACCCCTTCGAAGCGCCCCAGCGCACCGAAGCTTTTGTTAAAGCCGGTGTACATAATGCGGTACTGCGCGCCATCCATGTAGCCCGACACCGAGTCGCCGACGAATTGATAGTCTGCGGCATTCGAATCCGAGCTGGGCACGAGAACCGGATTGCTCGGCCCGTCGTTCCACGTTAGGCCGTCGTCGCTCCACATGTAGTGAAGCGCGCTGCCGGTGCTACCCACTTGCACCCCGTGCCACAAGTTCCAGACGCCGCGCCGGTCAAGCAGGAATGCGCCTCCCCAGAAGCCGCCCCACTGCGCCACGCTGAGGATCGGATTGTTCGCCGCCTTCTTCCACACGATGCCGTCGCTGCTCGTGGCGATCCCGAGCGCATTCTCTCCCACCGAATTGCGCCCGGTGTAATACATGCGATACCCCGGCCCGACCCGGAGCACGCGCGGCTCGGCGGCTTGCGATTCGTCGAAGGCGCCACTTGACCCGATGTCGAGCACCTCGGGGCCATGCTTGGTCCACTGGATGCCATCGAGCGATTCGGCATATCCAACGGCGGCCTTGCCGAGCCGAACGCCGCCCTTTCCGGGATATCCGCCGCCGTGATACCAGAGCTTGAACGTGCCGCTCTCGACGAGCATCGCGTTGGGCGAGACCTCGCTCTTCTCCCAAGCAACGTCGGGCGACATGACGACTCCCCGCTTTTTCCAAGCCAACCCGTCGGAGCTGGTCGCGTAGGCAACTGCGGTGATCCCCGAGCTCGAGACGGCCTCGTACCACAGGCGATAATCCGTCGGTCCCATTTTGAGCACCACGCGGGGCCCGGTCTTTTCATCGTCGTAGATTTCCGGTCCGTTGCGAACGAGCGGGTTCGTCGGGTTGCGCGTGAGCGGACCGCTCGGGAGCGCGGCGGGTGCCGGGGAGCAGGTGGAGGCGTCGGAAAAAAGGGCGTCGGCGGCACTGGGCAGGGTATCCGGGCGAGGCGCTGCGTCGCTGACCGACACACCCCCGTCGCAGAACGAGTCGCACCTGTCCACCGACAAGTCTAACGACGCTGCGGCCGCAAAGTCGGGAGGCGCCAGGTCGGCGCCGTTCGACGAGGCGTTGCTACACGCCGTCAAACTGATCGTTAGCGCGGCCAGTAGCAGGCGGAGACGCTGATCCTGGCTCATTGCATCAGCGTAGCATCGGGACCCCTGGGGGCTTCGTGAGCGACCGCACCGCGGCGAAATTGCAGTAGGCGTCGCCGCTGGCCGCGTGATAGCAAGCGGGCGTGAAGCTCGTTCCCTCCACCGACGGCTGGTTGCGCGCGGCCTTGGCCGACCTGCCGACGCTGCTGGTGGACCACGCGCATTGTGAAAAGAAGGCCGCACACACGGCGCTACGCTTCATTTTCAAATACCCCGAGTGGTCGAGTCTCACCGGCGCGATGTCCAAGCTGGCCCGCGAGGAGCTGGTCCACTTCGATCAAGTGCTGCGCGAGCTCAAGCTGCGCGGCCTGGCGTTGCGCCCGCTGCCATCAGCGCACTACGCCGCCGAATTATTTCGCGATGCAAAAAAGGGTGGCGAGGTGGGGGAGCTCTTGGCCTGCGCGCTCATCGAGGCTCGCAGCCACGAGCGTTTTTTACGGCTGGCTCAGGGGGTGCCCGAGCCGCGGCTGGCGTCGTTCTATGCCGATCTGGCGGTCGCCGAAGAGCGACACGGATCGATCTACGTCGAGCTCGCCGAGGAGCGCGCCGGGCGCTCGGTCGAGGCCGAGTTGGCCGAACTGGCGCTGCGCGAGGCCGAGATTTTGACGCGTCCGGGCCAGCCGCTGCGCATGCACGCCGGCCCGTAGCTCATTTCAATTCAGGCCGTGATTGCGTCGCGCTTCTAACTTCGAGCGGCCAGCTCGTTTTCGTCTCCAGCGGCCGGCATTGCTGCGCTGCACACAAATAAACCCGGACCAGTGCGGTGACTCGGCCCGCGCCGGGATGCTTGCCCTTGACCTCGATGTCGAAGCGCGGCGCCTCGGCCTTGGCGTCGACCGCTTCGCTTCTGCGATAGATCGTTTGCGTCGCTTCGAGCCCCGAATGGGCGACCAGGATGCGCACGTCAAACGGCCCGCCTTCGAGCAGGTGCTGGCCAGCCCGCGGCGCGACGGTCAACGACAAATGGACGCTGCCCCCCACCGCGACAGTCGCAGGGCCAACCGCGAGTAGATCGAGGTCCGGCTCCTCGGCACGCGCGCCGGACATCGGCGCCAGCAACAGGAGGACCGCGAACAGTGGCTTCATCGGCCTCATCGGCCTCATCGGGTGTGATAGCTCGAAAAAAAATCGTACAGCCGGCGCAGGTTCGGCGCACCGGCAAAATCGAAATCGACGTCGGGCGGTGCCAGCACGAACGCCGCTTGCTCCTCCAGGTGCATGCCGCCGTGGCTGCCCATCTCCATTTGAAAGTTCACCACCCGTCCGTTGGCCTTGCCGGAGAACAGCACGAGATCCCCGCCGTTGGCCATGCGAACCATGCGGACCACCTCGCTAGCCAGCGCGCGCCCTTCCAAAAACGCGTCGAGCGGATGGTCGCCGCTGCGCTGCTCACGGCCATCGATGTCGATGACGACCGAGCCGGTCTTGCCGACGATCTCTACGGCCCCGTCGCTGCCACGGCCCGCCAGGACGGCGATCGATGGATGGGCGACGAGAGCTGCGATCAGCTTGGGCTGAAGCTGCCGCAGCTCGTCCAAGGTCAGCGCTACCGGGGAGTGGGTAAAGTAGACGTGCGCCAGGCTGCCGGTCGGCGCCACCACGATTCCCGATTCTGTGGTCCAGTCGAGGTGCGCCGCTTCATCGGGCAGGCGCGCGGCAAACCAGCGCGACAAACGCGCCGCGCTTTTTTGTAACGAGTGCGGCAAGCTCCACTCCAGCTCACCCAGCCAAGAGGCGAACGTAATGGCTCGACCGACCTGCTTGGCGCGATGGTCCGCGCCCAACGGGACGAGCCGCGCAGCGACGGCGTTTTCGATGATCAGCTCGGACAGCGTCTGACCGTGAAGCTGCTCGAACGGGATGGTCGTCGATTGCCCGTGGTCGGACAGGAGCACGATGTCGTACGCACGCCGCCCCCAGCGCTCGGCGCCCTGGACGATCTTCTTGATCTGCGCGTCGATATCGCGCAGCACCCACTTGGCGAACGGCGAGTTGGGGCCGCGATGATGAGCAACCTCGTCGTAGCCGGT
Source organism: Polyangia bacterium (assembly GCA_038325015.1). Taxonomy (GTDB): domain Bacteria; phylum Myxococcota_A; class Polyangia; order Palsa-1104; family Palsa-1104; genus JBBQIO01. Next base: position 125 of record JBBQIO010000337.1, on the reverse strand, counting down.
GAAATTGACGTAGATGAAGGGCACCGCGCGATAGATGTCGACCAAGCAGCCCTGCGTAGCGACCTCACGAAACGCCACGTTGGTCATGATGCGAATGAACGGAAATAGCCCCTCGTCGCGCGCCG
>JBBQIO010000336.1:0-5085 GCA_038325015.1 Polyangia bacterium | reverse complement strand
GGCAAGGGGCACATCATCAACATCGCGTCAGCCGCGGGCCTCTTATGCATGCCGAGCATGGGCGCCTACAACGTGGCCAAGGCGGGCGTCGTGGCACTGTCAGAGACGCTCGGCGCCGAGCTCAGGCCGCACGGCGTCGGCGTGAGCGTGGTCTGCCCGACGTTTTTCCAGACCGAGCTCACCGACCGCACCCGATCGGCCGATCCCAAGATGGTAGCGCGGCTGCACAAGCTGATGGCCCGCGGCAAGCTGTCAGCCGACGACGTCGCACGCATCACGCTGGACGGCGCCGCGAAGGACGAGCTGTACATCGTGCCGCACGAAGACGGACGGTGGATGTGGCGGCTCAAGCGACTGGCACCGGAGCGATACCATGAGCTTTTGCCCAAGGTGTTCGCGTTCGTGCAGCGCCGCTCCTCATAGCCATCTCGTCCCCGTCACTATTGGAGGTGTTATGCTGCACCGCACACGAAATGGACGTGGGGTGAGCCGTCGGCTGCGTCGCGTCGGCACCGTTGGGTCCGCGCTGGGTGCGTTGGCGCTCAGCCTCCCGGGCGCTGGCCATGCCGAAAAGGCGGCTGCCGACTCGGTCGCTCGCAGTGACGCGAGCCCGCTGAGCACACTGGAGTCGGCGTACTACCGGGAGTGGGCCAAGGCGCATCCCGGCGACGCCACGGCTCTAGGGATTCACGATCACGACGGCGAGCTCGAGGATATCTCGGCGGCCGGACAGGCGGCGGAGCTGGCGCGGTTGCGCGGCTGGCAAGCGCGGCTGGCGTCGATTCCGCACGGCGGGCTGACGATGAACGATCGCATCGATCTCGAGCTGCTCGACCACGCGGTCGCGAGCCAGCTGCTACGACTCGTCGAGCTACAGCCACTCCATCGTTGGCCTGGTCAGGTGCTGGACACGTCTACCAATGCCATTTACGTGCTGATTAAGCGCGACTTTGCGCCTGCTGTAGAGCGCCTCCGCTCGGTGATCGCCCGCGAGCGTTCAATCCCTGATCAACTGAAGACGGCACTCGGGCTGCTCGATGGTGCGTCGCGTGAGGCCACCGCGACTGCGCTCAGCGAAGTGGCCGACATGCGCAGCTTCTTCGCCAACGACGTTCCGGCGGCCTTCATCGAGGTCCACGACGCCCCGCTGCTGGCCGACCTGCAGCGGACGACCGCGCTGGTCGACAGCGCGCTGGTGCGCTACGAGCGAGCGTTGCGGAGCCAGATTCTGCCCCACGCCAAGGCGCCGATCGGGCTCGGCGAGCCGCTCTATCGGCGGCTCTTGATGGCCGAGGACTGGGTCGACTCGCCGATCGAGCCCCTTTTGGCCCAGGGCCAGGCGGAATTAGAGCGGCTTCAGCGCGCGTTTACCCAGACTGCACACGCCATCGATCCGAATCACTCGGTGGCCGACGTGCAGCACAGCATCCAAGCCGACCACGCGCCGGCGGGCGGCATCCTCGCCGAGACGCGCGCGCGGCTGAACGGCTTACGTGAGTTCATCGTCGCCCATGATCTCGTCGGCATCCCGGCGGAGGGTCAGCCGGTCGTCCAGGAGTCGCCGCCGTTCATGCGCGCGACGACGCTGGCGTCCATGGAGTCGGCAGGTGTGCTCGAGACCCACTCCACCCAAGCCTTTTACAACATCACGTTGCCCGATCCGAAATGGAAGAAGGGCAAGGCCGATGAGTATCTCGGCGGCGCCCTCAACCGACGGCTGCTCGACTCAACGTCGATTCACGAGGTGTTCCCAGGGCACTATCTGCAGGACCTGTGGCAGCGGCGCAATCCATCGTTGGTGCGACGGATCGAAGGGCCGAACACCTTCGTCGAAGGTTGGGCGCACTACTGCGAGCAGATGATGCTCGACGAGGGTTACGGGGAAGGCGACGCGCGACTGCGACTCGCGCAGCTGCAGGACGCTCTGTTGCGCGCAGCTCGGTTCGTCGTGGCGCTGCGTGTCCACACACGAGGCATGACCTTTGCCGAAGCGGTGACCTTCTTCGAACGGGAGGGGCTTCAATCGCGTTCGGTCGCCGAGTCGGAGGCGCGGCGGGCGGTGACCGACCCACTCTATCTCTACTACACGCTCGGCAAGCTGCAGATTTTGAAGTTGCGCGACGACTATCGCGCCCGGCTGGGGGCGCACTTCACGATGCGGAAGTTCCACGACGCGATGTTGTCGGCCGGTGCCTTGCCGAGTGCGCTCCTGCGTGAGCTTTTGCTGCCGTAGCCTCCGCAGGCACTGTCGGTCAGCGCAAATAAAAAGAGGGACGATCTCGCGATCGTCCCCCTTGGACTGCTCGAATAAGGCCTTCTGCTTAGTAGGTGTAGCGGAGACCGATCTCGAAACGGAACGGTGCCTGCCGAGCGGTGACCGTGTTGAACTGCGTATTGTTGGTGGTGATCAGACCCTCCACCGCGTTCAGGTTCAGCACGTTGAAGAAGTCGGCGATCAGCACCAGGTGCTGCTTGATGAGGTCGGTGAAGTCGTAGGCCAGGCGGCCGTCGATTGCCAGGTCGTCGGGCGTGCGGTATTCGGCAGCCGACTGGAGGTTGTTCGGCGTCGAGTTCGCCGTCGCGCCAGTACCCGGATCGAAGCCCACCGGAGCGCGACGGTTGCTGAAGCCTTTGTCGTTGGCGTTGTAAAACGCTTTGCTGACCGGTGAGCCGGTCGCATAGTTGAACAGAACGCTGGCGGTGAGTCCGTGCCACGAGTAGGCCGCGTGGCCTTTGAGGTTGTGGCGCACGTCTTCGGGCAGCCAGCCGTTATAGAACTGCTGCTGACGAAGGTTGTAAAACTGCGAGCTACCCGCGATGCCGTTTAGCTGGCCGAGCTCCTCGGCGCCCGCGCCGTAGAGCCAGGACAGGGTATAGGCCAGGTAGACGTCCCAGTTGGCCGTCGGGCGCGACTCAACGATGAAGTCGATGCCCTGATATTGACGGGAGTTCGCCTTCGGCGTCGAGACCTTGTAGACCTGCTCATTCTGGCCGTTGACATACCCAACAACGCGGGTGCCTGACGGATCCCAAATCTGATTGATTTCGACCGCATCCCACAGATTCGACGTCTTCTTGTAGGTGTAGTCGATGGTGGCCACCGTGTCGTGGAACAGCTCGCGGCGCAAACTCACCGTCACCTCGTCGGTGTGTGGCGGCGTCGCGTGGGGATCGATACGGTAACCGCCGGATCCACCAGTCGTGTAGCTATTCGTCCATTGATTGGAACTCGCCGCGTAGTCTTGGACGAGCGACGCAGGCGTGAAGTCGGCGAACGCGGTCGGCAACAGGTCGAGCGTGTCGTTGGCGCGACCGTAGTACGCCGCGAAGATCGTCTTGGCGTCGCCAGTCAGGTCGAAGCTGAAGCCGAGACGCGGTCCAAGGGCAAACATGTTCGACACGGTTTGGCCGACGCCGTTCTTGGTGATGCCGTAGTCGAGACGGAGACCGGGCAGAATCGTCAAGCGCTTGAAGGGCTTCCAGCGATCCTGCAGGTACAGACCGCCGCCGATGCCGTACTCGTGCTGATTAAAGCTCGGGGAGATCTGGCGCTGCGAGCAGTTGGCACCAAACATCTTCTCATCACACAGACCGGCCTCGAGGCCAGGGCCATTGCCGTCACCGTCGAAGTACGCCACGCCACCGGTAAAGCCGCCGGACGTGATCGGTGTGCCCGGGGTGTAGCCATGCAGTGTGTGATAGAGGAATTTGGACTGGATGCCGATCTTAGCGTCGTGGTAGCCGGCTGCGTTGCCGCGGAAAGAGACCGACGGATCCAACGTAATGTTGTAGCGGTGGTCGCCCGCGTACGCGCCGCCCTGGTACCATATGGTCCCGTCGTTCTGATTGAAGTGCTGGTGGGCGGTCGGATCGTAATGCTTGTTGCGGTCCGAGTAGCCGAGCGCACCATACTGGTCGGTTGGGCCGACACTGACCGTGCCGAGGATACCCTGCGGTCCGTGGTTGAGCATTTGCCACTGGAAACCGGCATTCACGTCGAAGTTGAAGTTCTGCGACTTGAAGTAGTCGTAGGCCAACGTCACGAACGCGCCGCCCTGGTCCTGGCGCTCCTCAGCAACGCCAAGCTCGAAGTTCGCGTCGCCGGCGTACTTACCACTGAAGTTGTTGATGAATGCCGGGTCGGTATGTGCAGCGATCGTGAAGCGGTGCCGCTCGTTTGGCGCCCAAGTGACCTTGATGTTGCCAAGGAACTGGTGGCGGTAGTAGGCGGGGTGCTGCACGTTGATTGGCGGGCCTTCTGGGGACGAGGTTTCCTCATAGAGATACTCGCCCGAGATGTTGAACCACAGGTGGTGCTTGAGAATCGGGCCACCAAAGTTCAGATTCGCTTGGTACTTCTGCGTGGGCGGCGACTTCCGCTGCAGAAACTGGCGATATCCCTGGACCAGACCCGAGCCGTACTTGTTGCTCGCTGAAAACGCGCTGTTATTGACGTAGACCGACGCGTCAACATGCCAATCGTCCGAACCGCTGTTCGTGATAACGTTGAACACGCCGCCGAGCGAGTTGTACTGCGCTTCCATACCGCCGGTCAGGATTTCTTCGGAAGCGACCAGGTCGAGGTTTAGGTTGGAGGAGAACGTTCCGGTCACCGGGTCGGTGATGTCCATACCGTCGATGAGGAACCTGTTCTGCAGGATGTTCCCGCCCTTTACGTTGTTCTGGAGGCCGCCCGTAACGCCGGCAACCTGCTGCGCAAAGAACTGATAGCGGCGATCCCCCATCGCGATCTTGCCTTCCGTATCCGACGAAAGGACCGTACCGGTCTGCGTCGAGTCCGGCTTGGTCATGTGGCGCTCTTCGACGACCGTCGTGACTTCCGCCTCGGCCAATTCCGGCGACCAGGCGATGTCGAGTGGCGTCGTTTCACCCTGACGAACGAAGACAATGCGCCGGATCGGCTTGACGCCGGAGTAGCTCACTTCGACTGTGTAGCGCCCTGACGGAAGACCGATCACTTCGTATCGGCCGTCGTCGCGGGCGGTAATGACCCTAGCTCCACCGATGAGCTTGGGTCCGTTGACTGAAATCGTTGCCCCGGGAACAGGAGCTCCGCTCGCTGCT
>JBBQIO010000335.1:0-5098 GCA_038325015.1 Polyangia bacterium | reverse complement strand
GCTGTCCGAGCAGGTCGCTTTGGTGTCGGCGTGACAGGTCGTGCAATTCCGCGCGTCGATCGGCAGAAGCGCCGCCGATAGGTCATCGAGGTTGTTGTTGAACCCGAGATATTCGAGCGTGCCTGAGGGTAGAAAGTTGCGCTCCGCATAGCCCTCAAGCAGACGCGCAAAGTGAATGCTGTGCACCATCTGCGAAAAGTCGATCGACTGGTTGGGCGTGGGGTCGAGATTTGCGATGCATTTTTTGAGCACCGGATCGCAGCCTCCCCATGAAACGAGTATGCCGGCGCCAGGGCACTGTGCATCTGTGGTACACGCCTGGCCGAGCGCCCCCGCGTTGAGATCGAGCGCGCCCTGGGTGTGGCAGGTCGAGCAGACCGTGGCGTCGCCCTGCCGAGTACCGCCGTGCGCCTGAATATTGACGTGGCAGGCGTTGCATGCGGCGGTGGTGATGACCTGCCGCGGCTGAAGCGGGGCCGTGGAATCGAATGCAAAATCGACCGTCGCGTTGGCCGTGTTGCGAAAGGTTTGACCGTTCAAGTTGGTGGTCGCGTACAGCCACACCCACACGGTGTAGGTGCCGGGCACCGGCGACGCATTGGGCAAGAGCACCGAATTGGCCGGCGCCAGTGGCTGCGCGGGGATCGGCGGAAAGGTGTAGTTGAAGCCGCCGCTACCGTCGAGGGCGAGCACGCCTTTGGCGTTGGCGCCGGTGAGCGAAAGCGCCGAGCCGGTGGCGGTGCCGTACAGTCGCTGTCGATTTTCACTCGGCCCGGCGACCATCGCGCTCGGTGCCACTCCAGCCAGCCCGGCGAGCGTGGTGATCGGCGTGCCTGCCTGGGTGACCTGAAAATGGACCACCGGCTTATCACCGACCTGATAGGCCCCGGCCGCGCCGGATCCCGGAGCGAGGGTGAAATTCAAGAGCGCAAGTTGTGCATTGTGGGTGCGCTGTAGGATTTCGTGGGTCGCGCCGACCGGCAAAATGCCGTTGTTGTCCGGGCTGTGGCAGGTCGCGCACTGCGAGTCGTTGTTCTGAATCGGATGTGTGGTGCGCACACATTGATTGGAGAGACACTGCACGCCGAAGCTTTGGAACAGGGGATTTCCACCCAGCGCCGTCGCGCAATCGGCCGCCGTGACGCAGGCCGCACCCAGCGGCTCGGGCGGGACCATGGTGCCGGTGTCGAAGGACACCTGCTGGTGGCACGTACCGCACGCCAGCCGCGACGGCGCGCTCTGCCAGCGGCTGTCGGTATGGCAGGTGGCGCAATCGAGCTCGCCGCTCGGCATGGCCGGGTAGACCACATCGGTGTAGTCGGCGAGCGAGGTATCGGTGCTGGCCAAGCCATATTCGGGATGCGCGACGCCGGGCGCGAGCTGATTTACGCCGCGGTGAATCCCGTGCACCTTGCGCACAATTGGATTGGGACTGTAGCTATCGAGATTGTGGCAGGCCTTGCAACTGCCCGTCGGATTCGCGTCGAGCGAGCGATTGCCGGCCGGCGCAAAGCTCGACGTGTGGCTGTGCGCCATGTAGACGATGCCCGAGGTCGCCTGGTGGCACGACAGACACGCCGACGCCCCGTCGAGCCCAGTCGCCAGCGGCTCCGGGCTCGCGGTCCCGACCTGAAAATCGGCGCGTGCGAATTGCTGGTCGGCGTCGGCGTTGTTCTTCGCCCAGATTGCCGCGCTGTACGTTCCCGGCGGCTCGCTCGAAACCGGCGCCAGCGTGTAGTGGATCGTCGCGTCGTTGCCAACCACCAAGTTTTGCTCGGTCGGATTGGCGAACGAAGGCGCCGCCAGGTTGATGAAGTGATGCTGCCGATCGGCGGCCGCGCGGTCGGTGGTGCAGTTGAGCAGCGACGCAGCCGTCCGCGTCAGCATCGGATCGCGCGGACCCCAGACATACAGATTCGCGGTCGATATCTGCGACGGCGAAAGCGCGTTGCCACAATTATCCTTGAGCGTGATCGTCAGCTGTTCACGCTCGCCGGCGACGAAAAACTGGCCGTTCGCCGGTGCCGCAGCCGTGATCGTGGCGGTCAGACCGGCGGTCGCGCCCGGCGCCAACCCATTGCAGCCCGCCACCCCGGCTTCGCCATTGGTCCCGGCTTCGCCCCGGGGGCCCGGCGCGCCCGCTTCGCCGATCATTCCCGGCACGCCGGCGTCTCCCGACGGACCTACCGGACCGCGCGGACCTTCACAACCGGACCACGCCAGGGCGACAACGAGTGAAGGCAAAGCATAGCGACGCATGCCAGGGCTCAAAGCAATCATCGGGCCGCGGATTGCCGCGTTGCGACGAGCTCCAACACGCACGCTTTGCGCACGCACCCCCGAGCGCAGCAAGTTTTGCGCGCGTTGGAACCGTCCCTTCCAGGCGGCTCTTCCATCCGGCGCGGGGCGTTCTTGCGTTTGGGACGGTCTTGTGGCGTGCAGGGCAGCGCTTCTACTTCGGCGATCTCCGAGGCAGCTCGAGCGTAAAAACACACCCTTTGCCCGGCTTGTCGACCACGCGAATCACGCCGTCGTTGACGCGCGCGCCGCGCTGGCTGATCGCGAGGCCCAATCCGACCCCGGACCGATCGCCACCGCGCTGCTCGAACGGCAGAAACAGCTCTCCGAGTCGTCCCGGCGGCAGCCCACCGCACGAATCTTCAACTTCGATAAAAACCCGCGTTGCCGTCGCGTGCACACGCAAGGCGACATCGCCGCCGCTCAGGCTGAACTTGAACGCGTTCTGCAAGAGGTTTCCGACCACCGAGCCGAGGGTCTCCCGGTCGGCGTGGACCGCGACGTCCTTGTCCCCCGGTGCCACCGAAAAGGTCAGCGATCGAACCTTCGCCTGCATCACCGCCGCCACCTCGACCTCGTCGATGAACTCGCGAACGAGGATGATTTCTCGACGGTGGACCCCGGCCCCCAAGCGCACCTCGGCGAGCTCGCGGTCGATCAAATTGCGCAGCCCCGTCAAGCTCCGCGCCAGCACTCCGCCGGTGCTTCCGCCGATGCCCACGCTGCCGTTTTTGAGGGCATCGAACGACAAAATCGCGTTGTTCAGCTGGTTGCGCAGCTCGTGCGCCAGACGCCCCAACCGCTCGGTGCCCTCGTCCTGCCGGACCCGACCGTACTCGGTGACGGCCCCCGCGATCGCGTTGTCGAGACAGAGGTTCAGCGTTTTAAATTCGTTGGGAGTAATGGCTGCTGCCATCTCGCCAGCAAGCTCGGTGATCGACTGACAGATGCCGCCGTAGTCGTGAACGACCTGGGCGACGGTGAAGCCGCTGTTGAGCAGGACCCGCCCATGCTTGGCCGCACTGTCCTCGATGGCGGCGCTCGGGCTGAGCGGAGAACGCAGCGTTTCGGTGAGCTGATCCAAGAAGAGCGGAACGCCCTGCTCGAGCTCTTGGTCCGTCGGGCGCGGCGCGGCCCGAGTGGCGATTTTTGATCGACAGCGCGCGATGAGCTCCGCGCGGTTTTCTGTGATGAATTCGTGGAGCATTTCCGCCTTTCGGAAGGAGCGCCGTTCGCCGAGGGCGCAACGTACGCCCTTCCTTACTGACACGGCCGATCTTTTCATAGCTGCTGCAAGCATCGTTCCTGGTCTGCTTTTTATTTTCTCCATTGTCTGCCTGCTATGGCGCATAGTTCATTTGCCGCCCTCCTTTTCGTCGTCCACAGCCGATCTGCGGAGAAGAACGCGACGCGGCAGAAGGATCGGTGGGCGATGGTGACGGGAAGCGTTCTTTGGGTCGATGACGATGCCAGCTCAGCGGAGTCGCTGACGGCCGCCATGCAGCGGCGCGGTTTTGTCGTCACCTGGAAGAGCTCGGCGGCCGACGCGCTGGCTGCGCTCGAAGAGCAAGAATTCGACGTCGTGGTCAGCGATATTCATATGGAGGGGATGGACGGGTTGGCGTTGTGCGAGCGCATCGTGACCAACCGGCCCGATCTTCCGGTGGTGATGATGACCGCGTTCGGCAGCCTCGAATCGGCGGTCGCGGCCATTCGCGCCGGCGCGTACGACTTCATCTCCAAGCCGTTCGACCTCGACCTCGTGCGCATCACGCTCGCCCGCGCCGTCGAGCGCCGCGCGTTGCAAAAAGAGGTGCAGCGGCTGCGCTCCGCCGCCACGACGGATGACGGTGGCGAGTTCTTGGGCGGGTCGAGCCCGGAAATCGAGCGCGTGCGTGATCTCATCGGTCGCGTCGCAGACTCGCCGGCGGTCGTGCTTTTGACCGGCGAAAGCGGCACCGGCAAAGAGGTCATTGCGCGAGCGCTGCATCGCGGCGGCCGCCACGCGCGTGGACCGTTTGTCGCGATCAACTGCGCGGCGATGCCCGAGCCGCTCCTCGAGAGCGAGCTGTTTGGTCACGTCAAAGGCGCGTTCACCGACGCCCGCTCGACGCGCCCGGGACTGTTCTTGAAAGCCAACGGCGGCACCCTGTTTCTCGACGAGATCGGCGAGCTGCCGCTCGGCATGCAGCCCAAGCTGTTGCGCGCGCTGCAGGAGCGGACGGTGCGTGCCGTTGGAAGCGACAAGGAGGAGCCGTACGAGGCGCGGATCATCACCGCTTCGAATCGCAACCTCGAGACCGAGGTTCGCGAGCGGCGTTTTCGCGAGGATCTGTTCTACCGCATCAACGTCGTGCGCATCGTCGTCCCATCTTTGCGAGCGCGCGGCAACGACGTGCTCGCGCTGGCGCAGGAGTTCGTCAAGCAGTACGCCGCGCGCAATGACAAAGAGGTGCTGGGAATCTCGGCACCGGTCGCGGCCAAGCTCCTGGCCTATCCATGGCCGGGCAACGTGCGCGAGCTGCAGAATTGCATCGAGCGAGCGGTGACGTTCGCGCGGCTCGACACCATCGTGATCGACGATCTGCCGGATCATATCCGCGACTACCGAACCAAATACCTGCAGGTGCCGGGCGTGGCGCCCCTCGAGATGCTGACGCTCGAAGAGGTGGAACGTCGCTATACATTGCGGGTCTTGAAACAGTGTGGCGGGTCCAAGACCGCGACCGCCGAGATCCTCGGAGTCGATCGGCGGACGCTGTACCGGAAGCTCGATCGCTGGGCCGCCATCTCCGAGGGC
>JBBQIO010000334.1:0-5109 GCA_038325015.1 Polyangia bacterium | reverse complement strand
CATCGCCCCGGACGACAATTTCGGCGTGCAGCGCTTCGAGCTGGCGTTTTCCCACGGCCAGCGGCTGGGCCCATCGACACGACTTCATACTTCGCTGTTTGGCTATCAAATGAATCTTGATCAGCGCTCACAAGATTTTGATCGCAGCCCGCGGCCTGGCGTCACCTATGCGCGCGTCGCGGATCCATCTGGGTTGTTCTTTCGCAACACGACCTCGCTGCGGGACCGGCTGTATGAAGTCGCGGGCTTGTCGGCCGAGCTGGAGCAGCGCTTCGCCATCGGGCCGATCAAGAACAAGCTCTACCTGGGTGTGCGCGGCGTCTACGACAGCGCCCGCCGCAAGCTGTCCGAAGGAGCGTTCCCTAGCGCCGACAACGGTAGCCTCTTGACCGACGACACGACGACTATTTATGGGCTCGCTGCCTGGATCGAAGATCAGATCGCGCTAAGCGATCTGGTGCTGCTGACCCCGGTCTTTCGCATGGAATATTCGCATTCGTCCAAAAATCTGCACCGCGTCGACGACGACATCAGCGCGCCACGCGACGTCAATATCACCGGCACGAGCAGCTCTAACGGACCGACGCCCGGCATCGGCGTGGTCCTCGGTAAACCGACGTTCAACGCTTTTTGCAGCTTTCACTATGGATACTCGGCGCCGCGCATCAGCCAGGCGATCACGCCCGAAGGTCAAGATGCGAGCCTGCATGCCGAGCACAGCACCAACTACGAAGTCGGTGTGCGCGGCAAGTACGGAACCTGGTTCCGTGCCGAGAGCGATTTCTTCATGCTCAATTTCGGCAACGAACTCGTATCCAACAATCCGCTCGGCGGCTCGGTTTCCGAATTCGTCGACGGAGGAAAGACACAGCATCTGGGCGCGGAGAGCACCGCGACCGTGCGCTTCGGGCGTGCCTTCAATCTACCACTCGAAATCGATCTCGGTGCGCAATATACCTTCGCCCGCTCGCGGTTTGTCGGCGGTACCTACAACGGCCACACGGTTCCCTATTCGCCCTACAACACCGCAGTGGCGACATTGGACATCAGCCATCGCTGGGGGCTCGGAGGACAGGTCGCATTTTCCTTTATCGGCGAGCAATACGCCGACCAACTGAACACAGTGCAACCGGGGCCGACCGGCCTTGACGGCCGCATCGGCGCCTATACGACGCTCGACGTTGGCGCATACTATCGCAATGCCCGAACCGGGCTCTCGCTCTCGGTCGCCGTCAAAAATGCGCTCGACCGCGTCTATATTTCGGACCGCTTGCCGAACGGAATCTTTACCTCCGGCTTTCGGCAAGTGAACGTCACGCTGGCATGGTCCTCCGGAGGCTGAAAAGCGCACTGGCCCGCCCCGTCGACGGCGCCTCGCTGGCGGCGTTTCGCATCGGCTTCGGCGTACTGATGATGATCGCCGTCGCGCGCTTCTTTACGCATCGCTGGATCGACGCGGACTATCGATTTGCGAAGGTATTTTTCCCCTATTGGGGACTGGCCTTCATTCGACCTTGGCCGGGTATTGGCATGTATATGCACTACGCGGTCATGGCGGTCTGCGCGTTGTGCATCGCGCTCGGAATTTTTTATCGCGGCGCGACTTTACTATTCGCGATTACATTCACCTACGCGCACCTGTGCGACAAGGCGAATTACCTCAATCACTATTATTTAATTAGCCTAATTTCGCTACTGCTCCTTTTTTTGCCGCTCGACCGAAACTATTCGCTGCGCGTTCTGTTGCGCCCGGCCGATCGCTGCGCCGATTTGCCGGCCTGGATGCTCTATCTCCTGCGCTTTCAATTCGGCGTGGTTTACGTTTTCGGCGGCCTGGGTAAGCTCGGGGTCGACTGGCTGATCCGCAGCGAGCCGTTGCGCATCTGGCTCATGGCTGACGCCGATCTCCCGGCGCTGCGCCATTTCGCAGGCCGCGCCTGGTTGGCGCCCGCGCTCAGCTGGGGTGGCTTCCTGTTCGACCTGGCCGTCGTGCCGCTCTTGCTGATTCGCGCGACGCGTCGATGGGCCTATTGTGCGGCGATCGTGTTTCATACGACGACGGCGCTGCTGTTTCATATCGGTCTGTTTCCCTGGCTGATGCTGGTCGGCGCGACCCTCTACTTCGATCCCAGCTGGCCGCGATTCAGTGTCCGCACTGGAAGCCATGCCGCATCGCGCCCCGCGTCGAGCTGGCTCGTCGGCGCGCTTGCGCTTTACGCGCTCGTTCAAATCGCAGTGCCGCTGCGCTCGCTGCTCTATCCCGGCAATGTATTGTGGAGCGAGGAGGGTTTTCGCTTCTCCTGGCGGGTGATGCTCATCGAAAAGAGCGGCGCGCTCACGCTCACCGTCGTCGACCGCGCGGGCCGCCGTTTCGACGTTTCGCCGCGCCGGTACCTGACGCCGTTTCAAACCCGCATGGCCGCGACCCAGCCGGACATGATTCGCGATCTCGCCCACATCGTCGCCCGCGATTTTGCCGCGCGCGGCCGCGGGCAGGTGCAGGTTTTTGCCGACGCGCAGGTGTCTTGGAACGGGCGCCACAGCGCGCCGCTCGTCGATCCCACCATCGACCTGGCCCATGAGGCCGACTCTCTTTTGCCCAAACAGTGGATTTTGCCGGCGCCGACCGCACCGCCGATTTTCTGAAGTACGATCCGCCTTCGATATGACCCTGGATGAGCTGCGACTACGAATCGATCATGTGGACAACCAGATCTTGGCCCTCCTCGAGGAGCGGGCCCAGGTCGCGTGCGCCATCGCCGACGTCAAGCGGGCGAACGACGCGCCGCATTTTCACGATCCCGAGCGCGAACGGCGAGTCATCGAGCGCCTTTTTGCAAAGGGCGCTGGCCGCTTCCCGCGCGACTCGATCCGCGCCGTTTTTCGCGAGGTGATGAGCGCCTGCCTTTCGATCGAAGAGGGGCTGCGCGTTTCCTTTCTCGGGCCCGAGGGAACCTTCACCCACATGGCCGCGCTCAAACTGTTCGGCCTGGCCGCGCGCTATCGCGAGGCCACGACCATCGCCGGAGTGTTCGATGCTGTGCGCTCCGCCGATGTGGCGTATGGCGTGGTGCCGATCGAGAACTCTACCGAGGGCTCGGTCTCCTCGACTGCCGACGCGCTGCTCGAGGGCGAGCTGCAGATCCGGCAAGAGCTGGTCATCGACATCTCGCACTGCTTGCTCTCGACGGCGCCGAGCCTGACCGCGATCGAGCGCGTCTATTCGCACCCGCAGGCACTCGGACAGTGCCGCGCCTGGCTGGCGCGCAACCTGCCATCGGCGCAACTTGTGCAGTCCAGCTCCACCGCGGCCGCGGCGCGCGAGGCCTTGATCGATGATCGCGGTGCGGCGATCGGTAGCGAGCTGGCCAGCGAGCTCTACGCGCTGCCGGTGCTGCGCGACAAGGTCCACGATCAGAGCGACAACGCCACTCGCTTCGTGGTGCTGGCCAAGTCGGACGCGCCGCGCACCGGAGACGACAAGACCACCCTGGCGTTTGCGCTGCGCGACGACCACGACAAAGGTGCTCTGCGCCGCGTGCTGTCGCTGCTGGAGGACGCCGGCGTCAGCCTGACCCGCATCGAGTCCCGACCCGGGCGGCGCACCGCCTGGCAGTACGTTTTTCTAGCCGACGTCGCCGGCCATCGCACCGACGATCCGCTGACACACGCGCTCGATCAAATGCAGAGCGCGTGCGCAATGGTCAAGCTGCTCGGCAGCTATCCGCGCTACGTCCCGCTCCACGTGCCCGGCTGACCTTGACGCCGCACGCAACGCCGGGGGAGCCTGCGTGCATTCGAGGAGGAATGAGATGCGTCGAGCACTGCTTTGTGCGGTTGTGGTTTCGGGATTTTTCGTCGGTTGTACCAAGGACAAAGGGCCGGCCGCTGCGTCGGTAACGGCCGCTGCCGTGCCGGTGGCCGCAGCACCGATCGCGGCCGCACCGATCGCAGCTTCACCCGCCGCACCGACGGGCGTGCCGAATGCCGCTCAGATGGCGCGGCTGCAGCAGCAGGCGTTGGCGCAAGCCGGTGCGGCGCAGCAGAAGACCGCCGTCAATTGGCGCCTGCTGATGCCGACGCTGAGCGACGATCTCGCCGGCTGGAAGGCCGACGGCGAGGCCAAGGGTGAGACCACCGCGATCGGCGCGATGAGCATCAGCAAGGTCGAGCGCAACTACACCAAGGACGGCAAACCCGCCCATGTCGAGATCGTGGATACGGCGGTCATGCCGGCGCTGGCCAGCAGCTTCAACATGATGCGCATGGCCAGCTCGGATGGGTCCGATCGCTATGCGCGCGGCTTCGAGGTGGGCGGAAATCCAGGCTGGGAAGAGTGGAGCAAGGGCGGCAGCGCCAAAGCCACGGTGCTGATCAGCGGACGCTTCTTGGTCGCCGCCAACGCCTCGGGCTTGCCCGACGCCAAGCCGATGATCGAGCTCGTCGGAAAGATCGACGCCGCCAGGCTGGCGGCGCTCAATAAGTAGCTACTTCACAATCGTCGCGCTCTTGAGATAGTCGAGCTTGGGGAACGACGCCTTTAAGTAGGTATTTCCCTCGCGCTGAATCTGCCCTTGATCGGGACCGCGCCCCGACGGCGCGCCCTCTCCGTAAAACCCTTCGATCGCGTCGACCACCTTCATGCCGGAAACCACCTTGCCGAAGGGTGGAAAACCCATGGCGTCGAGCCGGCCGTTGTCGCCATAGTTGATGAAGATTTGTGTCGTGCGCGAGTTCGGACCGGCCATCGCGAAGGTCACCATGCCGGGCTTGTTCGACTGGCTGCTCGCCGGGTCGTCCTGAATGCTGGCGTGCTGCCAGGCGCGGCTAACAGCGGGGTCGCCATGGATGCCGAACTGCACCATGAACCCTTTGACGACGCGGAAAAACGCGATGTCCTTGAAGAAGCCGACCTTGACCAGGTTGTAAAAGCGGTCCGCGCCCTGCGGC
Source organism: Polyangia bacterium (assembly GCA_038325015.1). Lineage (GTDB taxonomy): Bacteria > Myxococcota_A > Polyangia > Palsa-1104 > Palsa-1104 > JBBQIO01. Next base: position 159 of record JBBQIO010000334.1, on the reverse strand, counting down.
GCCCAATCGCGATGGACCTCGACGACGAAGTCGCCTTTGGTGGTCGACATCTTCACTTTGAACTGCGCCGGCGCCGTGGCGTTGGCCGAGGCCGGGGTGGTCAATGCCGCGGACTGGGCGTCGGCGAACGCCAGACTGGTCGAGGTGGTGATCACGAAT
>JBBQIO010000333.1:0-5111 GCA_038325015.1 Polyangia bacterium | reverse complement strand
AGGAAAAGCCAAGAAGGTGGCGCTGATTGCCGTCGCACGAAAGCTGGTCGTGATCCTGAACGCGCTCCTGAAAAACAACCAAGACTGGGACCCACGCTGCGTCGCTCCTTGACGCGAAAAGAAGACAGTTGCTACGTCCTCGCTCGGTCACGGACCAGGGCGTCCGCTCCCTCGCTCGCTGTGGGCGCGCTCGCGCTCGACACAACTGGGACGCCCTCATTTTGATGTCTTTACGGGGGGTTGGTTGAGTTGATTTGCGTTTCGCTCTGGCTTGCTTCGCTCGCCTTTGCTCATTTTACTTTTGCTCGCTTCGCTTCACTTCGCTTTGCTTCGCTTCGATCTGCATTGCTTCGATCGGGTCGATCGGGTCGATCGGTCTGGCTTGTCGATCTTTTTTTATTGGGTGGTTAGCAGGCGCTTCAGGCGCGACTCTTCTTGCCGGATTCTTAGGGTTTTGCCGTCGGAGATTAGGACTTTTCCTTGACGGTTGGGACCCTTGGCTTTGCGGACGTTCTTTTTTTGGGTGTAGGTGATGTCGACTTGGGGCTCGTTGCGGGAGTGCGAGTAGTGGGCCGCTAGCGTCGCCGCGTCGAGCAGGGTTTGCTCGTCGACGTCGCGGCCGGAGTTGCTGATGACTACGTGCGCGCCTGGCACATCGCGCGCGTGCAGCCAGAGATCGCGCCCGTTGGCCACGCCAAACGTCAGCGCATCGTTTTTGTCCGCGCCTTTGCCGACGAGGATGGCGACGCCGGCCTCGCTGTGAAAGATGCGGTAGGGCAGCTGCGGCGCATCTCGTGCTTTGGAGCGAGTGGGCGCTTGCGGTGGTGGCAGCGGAATCGACGGCGAGAGGCCCGCATCCAGCGCCGCTTCATCGCGACTGAGCGCCTCCAGCCGGAGACGCGTTTCGTCCAGGCGCCCCTCGATGCGCTCGCGTGCTCGGCTCATCCGCTTGTGCTCGGCGTAGAAGCGCTCCGCATTGGCGCGCGCCGAGCGGTCGGGCAGGAGCGCGATTTCGATTGGGCTACCATCGGTAAAATCGTCGGGCAGCGTGACCGCGCTCGACCCGCGCGGAATTTCAGAAAGGTGGGCGAGCAAGAGGTCGGCCAGCTTGCGCTTGCCGGCGGCCGCGTCGACGCGCGATAGATCTTCGAGCAGCGCGCTGTGCAGGCGCTGCAGTCGAGCACGCGCGCCGCGGAGGACTTTTCGGGCCCGCGTGTCGGAGGTATCGATGTCTAACGTGGACTCAACCTCGGCGAAGCGAGCCGACAGCGTCACTGACGGCGAGCCGACAGTCGGCGCGGCGTTTTTCACGTTCGGCGGCAGCGGCAGCGGTAGCGGTAGCGCGGCGTGAAGCTCGCGCGCTGGGCCGTAGTGACCCAGCGTTCGGGCGTCGGCGTCGACGAGGACGAGCTGCGCCGCGCGACCGAACAGGAAGATCCGCAGCTGCGTCCGATCTATACCACGCACAAAATCGATGGCCGCTGCACGCTCGCCAGGAACCGCGGCGCAGCTGAGTAGCCGTGCACCCTCCAGATGTTTGCGCAAGAGCATGCAGAATCCCGAGGGGTTCTCGCCCGAGCCGGCCGGCTTTTTCGGCAGCAGATGCAGTCGCCCGAGCTCCGGCGCGACGCATATCAGCAGCCAGTTGCGTGGTGTTCCGAACGCCAGGGTGAAGTGCCCGGTCTCAGCGATCTTCTGGATCGGCGCGTTGCGCAGCGCGCCGTCGACCTCGGCACAGACCGCGGCGACCTCGGCGGGGCTGACGCTGACGGCATGCCGTTCAGTCACGGTCATTACTCATAACCTGGGCGCGCGCCTGACATTGACGACGCTTCGCCGGATGGGTACCGTCGCAGTCACACCATGGCGAGCCCCGACTACCCGCGACTGCAGGCTCTGGCCGATGAAGCGCTGGCCGCGCGCCGGCGCTTGGCCCAACTCGCCGATACCTTGGCCGAGCTCCGCCGCGCGCTCGCGCCGCCCGCACCAGCGGCCGAAACTGCGACCGAGCCCGTCCCTCAGAGTGAGTGACTGAAATCGATCTGGTCGAGCGAATCGTGCGCCCTCAACTGAGCCCTGGGATTCACCGCCGCGTCGGGCCACTATGTAAATCGTGACCATCCCGCTCAAGTCCGACGCTGCGGCGACCTGGCCGGGCGTGGTGGTCGATGAGCCGCGATTCGCCGCTTTTTTGGCCGAACGGCCGACGGCAGCCCCCGAGCATGCGGCTGATCTGTATCTCGCCTGCGCTTGTGCGGACGCCGCGGCGGGCGCGCTGGCGGCGTTCGAGCGTGTCTATCTTTCGCGCGTCGACGGTTTTGTCGCGCGGCATCGACTGTTGCCATCGACGCTCGAGGACCTCAAGCAGCAGCTGCGCGAGCGGCTCTTTGCCAACGGTCGAATTCGCGACTATTCAGGGCAGGGGCCGTTGGGCAACTGGCTCCGTGTGTTGGCGGTGCGAGCGGTCGTCGATCTCGGACGCAAAAAGAAGGAGACGCTCCTCGGCGCGCAATCCGGCTCCGGTCTGGCGGGGGCGCTGCGAGCGCCGGGTGAGCCTGAGCTCGACTTCGTCAAAGAGACCTACCGCGCCGCGGTCGCGCGCGCGTTCAAACAGTCGCTGGGCGATTTGCCGAGCGAGCAGCGCAATCTGCTATCGCTCCATTTTGTCGACGGCTTGACGCTGGACGAGCTCGCCGGGCTGTTTCATATTCACCGCGCTACTGTCGCGCGCCGGATTGCCTCGGCCCGCGTCGCTGTGCTCGATGAGGCGCGGCGGCGCTTTTGCGCCGAAGCCGGGGTTGCGCCGGCCGAGGCTGACAGCGTCTTTGCGCTGGTGCGGAGCCAACTCGATTTGACGTTGTCGAGCGCGCTCGGTCGCCAGGAAGACCGAGGGTAACCGACCTGCGTTGACCGCACTTTGCGCTCGCGTTATGACGCCGCATGATCTCGTTCTCTCTCGACGAGGAGCAGCAGCTCATTCGTGAGACCGTGCACAAGGTGGCGGCCGACCTTTTGCGACCCAGAGCGCGTGATCACGAGCGCGCGCGGGCCCTGCCGAGCGCGGTGTGGTCACAGGCTCATGAGCTGGGTCTCGCATTCCTGACGCTGCCGGAGACGCTCGGAGGCCAAGGTGCGTCAATGACCACCGTCGCCATCGTCGAAGAGGAGCTCGCCTGGGGCGACGCTTCTGCTGCGGTGGCGCTCGGCTCGACGCGACAGGCACTCTATCTGCTCGGCTTGACTGCCAGCGACGAACAGCAGCGGCGCTTGGTCGCGCCCTTCGTCGAGTCCGGCGGCGCGGAGCGCGCGATGGCGGTGGCGTACGCCGACGTCGGTGGCGTCGCGACGGTGGCCAAGCTGAGCGGCGAGGGCTTCGTTCTGGATGGCCTAAAAGGCTTCGTCGTGGATCGCGGGGGGGCCGATGTATATCTGGTGTGGGCGCAGCTCGAAGGAACGTCGGGGCTCGATGGAGTCGCGCTGTTCGCCGTCGACGGACGCGCACCGGCTCTGGTACGTACGGCCGGCGATGTACTGCTCGGTCTCGACGCCGTCGGCCACGGCGGCTTGACCCTCACAGCCTGCCCGGCGGAGCGGCTCGGTACTGGGGAGCTTGGCGCTGCACTTCGTCGCTGGCTCGCGTATGTCGCTGTCGCAACAGCCGCTCGGCAGCTCGGTCTTTTGCGCGCCAGCTACGAGCACGCGCTGGCCTACACCCAGGAGCGCAAGGCGTTCGGCAAGGCGGTCGCGCATTTTCAGGCGGTGGCATTTGCGCTCGCCGATATGGCGACAGAGATGGAGGCCACGCGCGGCCTGACCTGGGCGGCAGCAGCCGCCTTCGATCGCGGACAGATCGACCTCGCGTGGTCGGCGCTGGCCCACGCCAACCAGGCCGCCTGGAGCGTCGCAGACGACGGCGTCCAGCTCCTCGGTGGCGCAGGATTCGTGCGCGACTACCCGGCGGAAAAATGGCTGCGCGAGACGCAGGCGCTGGCGCTGTTCGCGCCGCCGTCCGAGCTAGTCACGTTGTGGGCGGCAGAGGTCGAACTCGGCCACTCATTCGCCGACGCGGGCAGCGCGTTGCAGCCGTTCTTCACCTGATCGCTTCGACAAGGACGTTGCCATGATCGACTTCGAGCTGACCACTGCGCAGGCGCGCATCAAAGAGCTCGCGCATCAATTCTCGGAGCACGTTGTGCGTCCGATGTCGCTCGAAGCGGACCGTACGCACCGCATCCCCGACGATTTTTTGCTGCGCCTCGCCGAGATGCGCAGTCTGATGAGCGCCGGCGACGTTCCCGCTGAGTACGGCGGCGAGGGTGCTGGTGCCGGCGACCCGAGTAAAAAGGGAAAGGTCACGCAGAAGAACCGCACCGCGCTCATCGGCGCCGAGGAGCTGGCCTGGGGCGACATCAGCGTCGTGCTCTCTTTACCCGGACCGGGTCTCGGCGGGCCCCCGGTGCAATTCACCGGCACCGACGAGCAGCGCGAGCGATTTTTCGCGGTCTTCAAAAAGCCCGGCCTGCACTGGGGCGCGTACGGTCTGACCGAGCCCGGCGCCGGCAGCGACGTGGCGGCGATTCGCACCACGTGCAAAAAGGACGGCGACGACTGGGTTCTCGACGGACGCAAGTGCTACATCACCAATGGCGCACGCGCCGACTGGGTGGTCATCTTCGCCACCGTCGATCCTGCACTGGGGCGCGCCGGTCATCGCGCGTTCGTCGTCGAGAAGGGCACGCCCGGCTTCTCCTGCGGCAAGATCGAAGACAAGATGGGGTTGCGCGCGTCGGAGACCGCCGAGCTGGTGCTCGATCAATGTCGAGTTCCGGCGGCCAATCTCCTGGGCGGCGAAGAGCACTACGCGCGCGGCAAAGAGGGCTTCATGGCGGCGATGAAGACCTTCGATTCGTCGCGGCCGATGGTCGCGATCCTCGGCATCGGCATCGCGCGCGCGGCCTACGAGTACGCGCGCGACTTCGTCAAACAAAACTACATGCTGGCGCGGCCGAATGCGCGCTACGCGCTGCTCGCCGAGAAGCTCGCCGAGGACAAGCGGCTTCTCGACGCTTCACGCCTGTTGTGCTGGCGCGCGGCGTGGATGGCCGACGAGG
>JBBQIO010000332.1:0-5111 GCA_038325015.1 Polyangia bacterium | reverse complement strand
CGACCGGCCTATACTCGGCGGCATGAAGCTGCGCGCTTATCTGGTGCTGTTCGTGGCGCTCTTGCCGTGGTCCCGGGTACGCGCCGATGCGGCGAAAACTCCGGTCATCCTGGAGCTGTTCACCTCGGAGGGCTGCTCGAGCTGCCCGCCCGCCGACAAACTGCTGGCCTATCTGTTTCAGAGCCAGCCGGTGGCCGGCGCCGATCTGATCGTGCTCTCCGAACACGTCGATTACTTTAACGCGCCGGCCTGGAAGGATCCGTTCTCTTCGCCGGAGCTGACGCAGCGGCAAGAGCGCTATGCGGGCGCAATGCACAGCGATCGCACCTACACGCCACAGCTCATCGTCGACGGCAAGTCGCAAGTCCTGGGCAGTGATGGCGCCGCCGCCGAGAGCGCGATCCGCGCATCGCTGGCGGACAAAAAAGGCCAGATGCAGGTGCAGAAGCGCAGCCAAACGCCGACCGCCATGTCGCTGCACCTCGACGCGCGCGGGCTGGTGGTCAAGAAGCACGCGTTGGTGCTGGTCGCGATCATCGAGGACGCTCTGGTGAGCCACGTCCGGGGCGGCGAGAACGAAGGGCAGACCATGGCGCACACCGGTGTGGTCAGGGTGCTCAAGGTCGTGGCGCGAACCGCCACAGAGCAGAGCTGGTCGGGCGACGTGACCATCCCGCTCGACCCGTCGTGGAAGCGCGATCAGCTGCACTCGGTGGCCTTCGTCCAGGAGACCGACACGGCGCACATCGTGGCCGCATCATCACTGCGCTGACCTTTTTGATATGCTCTGGCCCGTGATGGCCATCGATCTCCGCAAGACTCTCGACTTCGAGCGCCCGATCGTCGAGCTCGAGAACAAGATCGCGGAGCTCAAGGATCTTGGCGCGCCGACGCTGGAGCTGGAGATTCGCCGCCTCGAACGACGCGCGCGGCAGCTGCAAGTCGAGGTCTTCGCCGAGCTCTCCGCGTGGCAAAAGGTGCTGCTGTCGCGCCATCCTTTGCGGCCATTCACGCTCGACTACATCGAGCTGGTCATCGAGGGATTCATCGAGCTGCACGGCGACCGCGCCTTTCGTGACGACGAAGCGATCGTCGGCGGAATCGGGCGACTGCGCGGCCGGACGATGATGGTCATCGGTCACCAAAAGGGGCGCGGCACTAAAGAAAATCTGCGCCGCAACTTCGGCCAGCCCCGCCCCGAGGGCTACCGCAAAGCGCGCCGCTTGATGGAGCTCGCGGCGCGGCTCAAGCTGCCCATCCTGACGCTGATCGACACCGTGGGCGCCTATCCTGGGCTCGATGCCGAGGAGCGCGGGCAGGCCGAAGCGATCGCCAAGAACCTCGAAGTGATGGCGCTCTTGCCGGTGCCCATCGTCTCGGTGGTCATCGGTGAAGGCGGCTCGGGCGGCGCGCTGGCCATCGGCGTGGCCAATCGCGTGTACATGATGGAGTATGCTGTCTACTCGGTGATCTCTCCCGAGGGGTGCGCGGCGATCTTGTGGAAGGACCAGAAGAAGGTGGCCAGCGCTGCCGAGTCGCTCAAGATGACGGCGCAGGACATTTTGGACCTGGGGATTGCCGATGCACTGATTGCCGAGCCGCCGGGCGGGGCGCATCGCCATCCGGAACGGGCGGCGACGGCGCTGGCTGAGACGGTGACCACGGCCTTCGACGCGCTGGAAAAGCTCAGCCTCACTGCGCTGCTCGAAGACCGTTACCAAAAATTTCGCACGATCGGCGCCTACACCGAGGCGACGTAGCCACCAGCTTGTTAAGGCGCGTCAGCTAATCCAGCTCGGCACTTTGCCGCGTAGCGCGGCGTCGACTCCGAGCACGCGGCCCGGCTGCGTCAGCACCAGCGTCAAACACATGATCACGATCGGCGCCGTCGTATTGTTGCCCACGCCGTCGCCGCGGCCGAGCATGAACGCCAGAACCATCGTCATGCCGACCAGCGCCGACCAGCGCGTCAAGAGGCCGAGCAGCAACGTCGCGCCGACGCACAGCTCACCGATGGGCACCAGAATGGAAAACGTGTGGACGCGCGGGATCACCACGGTGCGCAAGAACGGCGCGTAAAATCCGTACGGCTTTCCGTCGCGCAGCCAGCCTTCGAGGATGTCTAGGAGGTGATGGTTCGACGACAGCCAGCCACCCGTGACCTTGCCGATCCCGGCGACCAAGAAGATCCAGCCGACGAAGAGGCGGAGCGGAACGAGCCAGGCCACCGAAGTCTGAGGACGCATGCCGACGAGAATATGCGACGTCGTCGCGGCGGCCAAAAAATCGCGGCTCAAATCACGCGCGAATACTGATCTACCGACAGCTTCCACACTGGCACGCCGCAATAGCGATCGCCCTCGGGGCAAAAAGGGCGAATGCCGGCCATCTGGCGCAGCGAGCAGGGGGGCAACAGATAGTGGCCGATCGTCGGCTCGACCGCCCGGATCTGCCGCGCTTCGTCGACGGCGGCGCGCCAGATCTCCTCTTGCGCGTTGTAGCAAAGGCGGCTGCGCATCTTGTGGTGCAGGTGCAAAAGATCCGCCGACTCGGTGAAGCGGATGGCCACCGCGTTGGGCAAAAGGTACTGCGCCGCTTCGGGCGACACGCCGAGTGCGCGCAGGTTGGCGATGGCGCGCCAGGTGCGCTCCATCGAGGTGCGGTAGACCTCGAGGGCGGCGGCGTTGCGCGCCACGAGCTCGGGCACGATGTAGTCCGGCTCGTCGGTGAGCTGCGCGCTCATCAGCGGGCGCGACCCGGGCGTCATGCGGTGGCGCTGGTCCTGCGAGTCGGCGGCGTGTGACAGCTTTTTGCGAAACGTGTAGCTGGCGTGGCCGAGCGCGCGCGACAGCTTGGACAGCGTCAGCACGTTCATGGTCTCGCCGAAGTAGCGATTCTCCGCCGGATTGAGCACCAGCTCTAGCGCCTGCTCGTCGGACAAGCGGCTCTCGGGCCGCCCCAGAACCTCGCGCACTGCGCACGCGACCTGACGCTGATTGCCGGCCTTGCGATCGACCAGCTTAGACACTCGGCCGTCGAGCTCGCGATCGAACTCCAGCGCCAGCTCGCGCGCGTCGGCGGCGCGCACCTCGGTCGAGCGCGAGGCATAGTGTGCCCACTCCGGCGTCTCTTCGAGTGGCATCGGATCCGTCAGAACGGTCTTCCAGTCGGGGTCATGCGCCAAGAGCTGCTCGACCATCAGGCGCACCACTTCGCGCGTCTCGGCCGGGGCGTCGAGCTGCTCGCACAGCCGCCAGTAGCGCAAGAGCGTGATGCCCGAGATCGTGTGATAGAGGTAGGCAAAGGTGGCGATCGGCAGGACGTAGCGCGCCACCTCCTGGGCCTTTTTTTTGACGTCCTTGAGCGTTTTTTCGTGCTTCTGACGCGCCGGAAAGAGGCGGTAGTACTCGCGGCCCGCCGGCGGCGTAAGCACGTCGATGAGCCTGTGGTAGGCGACGATTTGTTGTGCCGCGCACTCCTCGTAAACACGGCGTGCTTCATCGGACAGGGCGGGGATGGCGTAGGCGTCGGCCTTGACCTCGACATAGCGCTGCGAAACTTGCTCTGAATTATAGAATGGATGTGAATGTAAGAAAGACCAAATAAAGTGACGAGAGACATTTTCCATCGTAAATTGAAAATGCGCATGTTGCAGCGTCGTGTGGTGCCCGGCCTCGAAGATCGATCTCGCCAGCCGGTCGCGCGCCTCCGGATTCTTGGCCACCTGCTCGGGGCTGATGATGCCCTTGGGCGAATAGCAGGTGCGCGCGGTGGCGACGGCATTGTCGAAGGCGTGGGGGAAGGCGCCGACCAGCTTGACCACCGGCGCCGCTGACGTGAAGCCGAATTGCATGGCGCAAACGATACCAGCATCATCGCCTCTGTGACGACCGACGAACGAAACGGAATGAGCTGGGCCCAGGACGGTGAGCCGCTGGCCTGGCAGGCGCACGGCAGCGCGGCGGCGCCGACCTTACATCTCTTTCACGGGCTGATCTCGTCGCGCGCGCATTGGCCGCTCTTCACCGAGCATTTTGCCCGCGATTGGCAGCTCCTCGATTGGGATTATCGCGGGCATGGCGGTCAGCCGCTGCCGCGCGAGCTGGCGTCGATCAATGTGGGACAGTTTGCCGAGGACAGCCACGTCGTGCTGCACGCCGCCGGCAAACCTCCGGCAGTGCTGGTCGCTCTGTCGTTCGGTGTCCAGGTGGCGCTCGAACATTACCGCCGCTATCCGAACGACGCGCGCGCTCTAGTCCTCATGTGTGGAACGGCGGGCCATCCGCTCGATCGGCTGACGCGCGCCTCCTGGGTCAGAAGTCTGGCCCGTCGCGTCGCGCTCGGGCTCGGACAGGGCGAGCTGATCGGACAAGGAACGCGCGCGCTGTGGAAGCGCCTGCCTGCGCCGCTATTGCGCGAGGCAGCGTATTGGACCGGCGGCGCGCGGCGCGAATACTGTCCGCCCGAGGTGCTCGACGCGGTCTTCAGCCATGCCAAGGCGCTCGATCCGCGCGTCGTCGGGCACGTCGCCGCGAGCTACTTCGAGCACAGCGCCGACGACGTCTTACCGTCGGTGCGCGTACCGACGCTGATCATCGCCGGCGACAGGGACGAGCTGACGCCGGTGGCCGCCGCCGAGCGCATGCGAGACCGAATTCCCGGCGCCGAGCTGGTCGTCTTCCCCGGCCACAGCCATCTAGTGCTGGTCGAAAAACCAGCCGAAGTGCACGCGCTCATCGAGCGCTTCTTGGCCCGGCTCTGACGCGTGCGTGAAGCGCGCCCGGGGACTGGCTCGCCCCGCCCACGATAGGCCGACCTGGCTGCAGTAGGCCGACTCTGCGGAAGACTTCTTCGTTTGCGTTGCGGCGCTCAGGTAACATGTCTGGATGCTGCACTCGCCGTGGTTGACGGTCGCGCTCGTGGCAGGGCTCGGTTGCTCGAACCGACGTGGCTCTGCCAGCGACGCTGCGGTGGATGCAATCGGGATCAGTGACACTGCAGCTCCCAACGGAACCTGCGCCTCTGCACCGAGCGAGAGTTTCGATCCACTGGCGGCCTATCTGGCGCCACGGCGTTCCTATACGGTGATGGTCACCACGGTTGCCGATGGA
>JBBQIO010000331.1:0-5116 GCA_038325015.1 Polyangia bacterium | reverse complement strand
CGATCCGATCGATCTACTCTTTCGGGCCTCTCGCCAAGATCCGTTACTCCTTCAACGCTTCCTGGCCAATCTTCCGCACGCCCTGTCGGGCCTCCATCCACGCCACCCACCCGCGCCCGATATCTACCGTATCGTCCCGTCGCTGCCCTTTGCGCGCTTTGCGCAGGCAGTCGTCGAACGCCTTCATCTCGCGATCGTCCGCCGCCAATTTGCGCATCGTCGCGACCATCGTCTTGGCCGGCGCCGCGGGCGGTGTCGCCATGATCAGCTTGCCGCACTCGGTGTCGATGCGCGTGTCGTATGCCGGGTTCTTGCACTGCGCGAACAGATATTCGACGAGCGCCTGGCCGTCCTTCATCTTGTCCAGCGACGGCACCGCACAGCGCAAAAAGTTGTCATATGCGATTACGTCGTCGCCCGGCTTGCCGCCGCCGAACGCGTGCCACGCCGTCCCGAACGTCTCGACCTGTTTGCCGAGCTGCATCTCGGCGACCTGGGCCGGCGCCACTTTGCTCCACGCGGTGAAGGCGTCGGCCAGCGCATCCAGGCTCTTTTGATAACTGGCCAGCGCGTCCGAATACAGGCTCGGGCCGCCCAGCTCGCCGAGCTGCTTTTTGGCCGTTAACGCGTGCGGCACACACTCATCGCCGACCCTTTGCGGATAGGTCTTGGCGTCGACGCCGAACTGCGCGGTGATGCGCTGTCCCAGCGCCAGATTGTCCGGGAAGGTCGCGGCGTCGATCTTCGGCCCCAGGAGGCACTGCCAGAAGGCCGCCACCTCGCCGTGCTCGACTCCGGCGAACCGCTCCATGAACGCGGCGTGGACCTTGCGGTCGTTTTGCGTCTTGGTCATCAGGAAGCCGGCGGCGCCCGCGCCGACCAGAGCAACTGCGATGCCGATGATGAGCGGCAACTTGCTGCCTTTGGGCTTGAGCGAAAAAGAGGGGTCGAGGTCCGAGTCCAGGTTCATGCGTGTTAGCCCATTTTTTGAAGGCGGTCCCAGCAGGTCCCGCTGTCGAGAAAAGAAAACTCCAATTTTCCGAAACCGCACAGATCGCCGAACGAGAGTGCCTGCGCGGCGCCGCGCGGCTCGAGCTTTTTGCCGCGCACCGTGGTGCCGTTGCGCGAGCCGGCATCGGCCAGCTCGAAGCGCACACCGTCAGGCAGCAGGCGAAAAAAGGCGTGAAATTTGGAGACCTGCACGTCGGGCACGACCACGTCGTTGTTGGCCGTGCGGCCAAGCGTGATCATCGACGGAAAGTTGTCCTGAACTTTTCGCACCGGCAAGAGCAGCAGCTCGACGGCCTGCGCGGCGCCAAGGACTCCGGGCTTGAGTAGGCCGTGGCGCGTGTCGAGCGGGTTCATCATCATCGTGCGGCCCGGCTGATAGGGCTTGCGCAAGCTCAGCGTGCCCCACAAAAAAGGAAATGGATGGCGCTCGACGTACTGCTCACGCTGCAGCGTCGCGGCCAGCGCCGCGTATTCATCCCCCCGATTCATCGCCGGCATCCTACCACCGGTTCAACACTACTGTGTCACGTTCAACCGGCTCGCCATTTGCCGTCGTCGTAGACGTAGCGGCTCGGCCTCGCCTCGTTTGGACGGCCGCACGGCTCGCCTTCGCCCTCGAGGCGCGGATACTCGGCATCCCACGGCAGGACCACGTTCACGAGGTCGCCGATCAGCGTTACCTTAGGCAAGAACGCCACGATTTGCGTGGTACGCGCCCACTCCAAAGCCGCCTCGACCGTGCGCTGCGCCGATAGGTCGGTCAATGAAAACAGCGTCGGCGGCGCCAGCTTGATCTCGCCGTGCGCGTGCTTGGCCAAGAGTGCAGTGGGGGTCCCCCACAGGGACTCGACGGTCTCTTGCGCATCGGCGTGGGCGACCTGATTTCGGTCGTGCAGCGCAGCGAGGAAAAAGCAGGTGTCGAAGCGCTTTGGCTCGGCCGACGGCGTGATCCAGTGAGCGAACGGGACGAGCCCGGCGACAGCGACGTGAATCGATGCCTCTTCAGCGAGCTCCCGGACGGCGGCGCGGGCCAACGGCAACAGGCTCGGGGGCGGCTCAGTGCCGTCGCTGGCTTCGAGACGCCCGCCGGGAAACACGAACGCGTCGGCCAAAAAGCTCGCCGACCGCGCGCGCCGCAGCATCAACACCTCGAATCCCGAAGGTGCCGGTCGAAGCAGGGCGACCGTCGCCGCCGGCACAGCCTTCGACATAAAGCGGGCTCGGTTTACGTCAGCGAGAGGCTGAGGCGCGCCCGCTGGACGCGGGTAAAGCCGCGCTGAATGTACAGTCGGTTGGCGGCTTCGGTCTCGTGCTCGGCGCCGACCTCCAGGTCGAGTGCGCGCAGGCCGCGACCGCGCGCCCAGTCGAGCGCCTGATTCAAGAGTCGAGCGCCGAGCGCCTTTTTGCGATAATCGGGCCGCACGAACAGCTCTTCGATCCAGCCGACCTCGCCGGCGTGGCCGATCGAAAAGAACACGTTCATCGAGAGAAAACCGACCATCTTGCCGTGCGCGAAGCCGGGGAGACCTTCGTGATAGGCGCCGAGCACCAGCGTGCGCTCCGAGTCTTCGAGCGCGGCCTGGACCGCCGGCCGCAGCTCGTCCTCGTCGCGGTCGATCTGGTTTTGCCGATCGCGCTGGACGAGCAGCTCGACGGTGGCGCGTAGATCGACGCCGCTGACGCGACGGACGACGAGCAGCTCTTTGCCGGGACCCGCCGCGGCCGACGATTCGGAGGACGTTTGCGTCATACGGTTGTCCTACAACGCGCGGCGCAGGATTTCTAGGGGCCTGTGGCGCGATGGCGCCGCAAAAGAGGCCGACTCGACGCTCCGGGGCCGGATCGTGCGCGCGCAACAATGTGGAGGTGCCACTCGGAATCGAACCGAGGAATGACGGATTTGCAGTCCGTTGCCTTACCAGCTTGGCGATGGCACCAATGACCTAAATTCTAGTTGGGTTCTCTATCACAACCTCCGTGGGGCGCGCCAGATCGACGTTGATTCTCGTCGTCGAAGCACTTGACGGCGACGCCGGCTGTCCATCCCAGTCTCCCCATGGCGCGGATGAACCTCGTCGCGTCCAGCTCGTTCAGCGATGTCACTACTGCGCACGCGTGGCCTTCTTCCGCGCAGCGCGCCCTATAGTCATCGTGGCGATGGCATCGCGAATCATGCGACGCGCTTCCGTCATGGTGTCGCCCTGAGAGATGCACCCAGGAACGTCCACACATTCGGCGACCCAGCCGCCGTCCTCGAGATCGGGTTCGTAGACCACGCCGTACTCGCGTTTCCCGACTTTCACCGAGCCGGAGACCGGCTCGCCAATGCCGCGCACCTCCGCCTCGGTCGCCTTCCAGACGTCGTCGACTGGGACGAGCCAGACGACCTGGCCGCCTTTGAGCGCATCTTCCCACCGCGCGTTGTCGTCTGCCGAAATGAAGAGCGAGTCGCCATCGGTAAGAAATCGCAGGCTAGCCATGGGGCGCGCGATCTCACGCGTCTCGCGAATGTAGGAGGTGACGGGGCGGATCTTTTGCAGCGAGATCCCAGCCGTCAGCAGGCGGGCGATCGTCCGCAGCTCGACCAGGTCCTCGAACGAGTAGAGTCGCTTTGAGCCGCGACCTTTTGCCGAGCCAAGCGAGGGTCGGACGAGCCCGGTCTTATCCCAGTAGCGGATCTGCTGCGGGGTCAGGCTGGTGAGTTTGCGGACCGTTTCGAGGTTGTAGGCCATCTCCGAATCTAATGACATCGATGTCATTAGAAATCAAGTCTGTCGGAAACGACGGTGCGGGGCGTTCCCGCATTTTGGTGCTGTCGGTCCCTGGTTGCTTTCTGCCGCGGTCATCGATGGCGCGACACCTGTCGGCAAATCAACCGGTGCGACGGTTGACAGGGTGGCAGATCGGGCCCGATCCAGCCTGCCAAGATGGCGCGCTGTCGCGGTAAGTCCGCGCACGTGCGCGCACCATGAGATGGCACGACTCTGGCTTGGACCGAGGGGTACATGGACGCGATGGAGTCCCCATGAACAAGCTTTCGCTCTTCACGCTGACCGCCGCTCATCTGGCGTTGGCTTCGCTTGGCCGCGATCGTGCCGCGCCGACCGCGGCCCGAACGGAAATTTGCTCCACGAAGGTCGAGCCGACCGAGGCGCGTGGTCTGCACGAGGCGCGACCGGTTGCCACGTCGCCCGACAAGGTGGCACCTTCGCGGATGTGAGTCAGCTTGACTGTCAGGCCTGCGGTGCGTGCTGCTTTGGCCCCGAGCACTACGTCCCAGTGACCGCCCTCGACCACGCCAACATGAAGACACAGACGGCGCAGCGCTTCGTGCAGCGCAAGGGCGAGCGGCTGTTCTTGAAGATGGTGCATGGACACTGCACAGCGTTGCGCGCACGACAGGGGCACTTTTCGTGCCGCATCTATGCGCAGCGACCGGCGGTGTGTCACGTCGTCGAGGCCGGCTCGCGCGAGTGCCTGACGGCACGGCGGCGGCAGGGCTATGCCGAGTAGCGACTCGTGGTAAGAGGCGTCTTGGCAAAAAGAGGTGCCGCGGTGCATCGAACCCTTCGACTCGGATGGATCGTGGTCGCGCTGAGCGTGGCCGGCTGTATGCCGTTCAAATTTTATCCGCTGCCGGTGTCTGCCGGCGAGGCGCGCGCCACCTTTGCGCCGCTGGCCACGGCGGCCAGCAACCTCGGCTACAAATATTGGCAATGGCCGGATTCGCTCAGCTTCGAGCCGGACGGCAAGACGCGCATCACCTACACGTTCGATGTATCGGGCAACTACGTGATGTATGTGCTGCTCAAGGACAAGAACATCGCCGGCGGTCTGGACGCGGCGTTCGTCGCCGGAAAGGCCAAAGGCGATGACCTGTGGAACCGCGCGATGGCGTTGCGGCCCCCTCCCGCGCCCGCCCAAATTGTCGTGCCCGCGCCGCAGCCCGCGATTCAAATCAACATCAACTAAGGGCCCACGAATGGATAACTTGCTCGTTCTCGCCCCCGATGCATCCCGGCTGGCTTCGTTGCTCGTCGGTCACTGGCCGACGGGCCAGCTCCCTTCTCTCGCCTTGCCATCCGGGCGCCTCGGGACCGAGCTT
>JBBQIO010000330.1:0-5119 GCA_038325015.1 Polyangia bacterium | reverse complement strand
GGCGGCGCAGTCACAACCGTTGAATATCGCCGAAGGAGCCGGCCGCCGCACGACAGTCGATCAGTCGCGGTTCTACACGCACGCACGCGGTTCGGCGATGGAAGCGGCTGCGGCACTGGATATGATGCGGGTCATGGGGTTGGTCGATGAGGTCAGTTACGCGCGAGGGATTGAGCTGCTTGAAGCGATTGTGGGAATGCTGACAAAGATGATTTGAGGATGCCGATCCCCGCTGGAGTTCATGTTTCTGTTTAGGTTTAGGTTCTCTGTCAACGTCAACGTCAACGTCTGGTCAACGTCAACGTCAACGTCAACGTCAACGTCAACGTTTGACATTGACCCGAACTTTGACCTTCGCCCTTGACCAGACACCGGCTACTCCCCAATAAAAACCGGCGCCCTCTTCTGAAAAAATGCCGTGACGCCCTCGAAAAAATCCTTCGACCGAATCAACTTCATCTGCCCTTCCACTTCCGCCTCCAACGCCTCATCCAGCGTCGACGACAATGCCTTATGCACCGCCCTCTTGATCGCCGCCAACACTAGCGGCGGTCCCGCCGCCAACCGCTCCGCCAGCGCCCTAGTCTCCGCCTCCGCTCCGGCCGACTCCACTTGCCGATTGATCAATCCGATCCGCAGAGCCTCGGCCGCGTCAATCACATCTCCGGTGAACATCAGCTCCAGCGCCTTACCGACGCCCACCAACCTTGGCAAAAAAAACGTCCCGCCACCATCGGGCATCAGGCCGCGCCGCGAAAAAACTTCGCCCATCTTGGTCCGCTCCGTGCCGATGCGCAGGTCGCACGCCAGCGCCAGATCGCAGCCGTACCCAACGGCCGCCCCATCGACTAGCGCAATTACCGGCTTGTCCACCGCCTGCACTGCGCGGATCATGCCGTGAAAATACTTCCGCATGTTCGGCTCCATGTCCTCCATCGACGACGGGTTCGACATGGCCGCTTTGAGGTCCAGGCCAGAGCAGAAATTCCCCTCGCTCCCCGTCAGAACGACGACGCGAATGGCCGGCAGCTCCGCGGCGCCGCCGAGCGCGCCGATGATCGCCGAGTTCACCTCGATGGTCAGCCCGTTCTTCGAGGCCGGCCGGTGTAGCGAAATCCAACGCACTCCGTTCTGATCGCTCACGCGGACGTCCGACATCTCGATGCTCATTTGATCACTCCAAGCTCAAAAAGGATTGGCGCCGTCGGGAACCGGGCGAAGTGGGGCGTCGATGACGAGCGCAGGGCCACCGGCCGCCAGGTCGACATCGCGGTACACGGGATAGTAACCGTCGGCGCGCAGCTCCAACCGATGGGACCCTATTTGCAACGCGATGACGCGCGGCGCGACGGCCGTGCCGACCAGCCGATCATCGACATAGATGCGCGCGCTCGACACTGGGCAGCGCACTGTCACCAGCGTGGACGCAGGCCCGCAACCGCATGTCGCCAACAGCACGAGCACTGCTGCGTGCTTCACGGCGAGGTCGCGGGATCGGGAACGCGCACCCGCACCCGCACGCCATCCGATTCGGCCGTCCAGCCGCTCGAGCCCGGCGCGCGCCCGAGCGCCTCGGCGAGCTGTGCGGACGGCAGTGCAGTCGTGGCCCACAGCTCGACGCCGTCGCTGCCGAAGCGGCGTGGCTCGACCGCAGTGACGCCGGCCACCTGACCGAGTGCGTGCGTGACCGCGGCGTAGTCCGTGTAGCGTGACGTCCGGACCAGGACAGTCAGGCCGCTGCGTCCGCCGAGCGGCCACTTGGCATCGACCGCTTTACGCAAGGACGTGAGCGCGTGCTCAGCGGCGCCCGCGCGCGCGTTCGATTCGGCGACCGCGGCCTGCGCCGCGTAGGCGTCGGCCTGACCGCGCCCCTCGGCCGAGACACGGCCGCCGGCTTCATACAGGCGAATGACGACATCGGCATGAGCCGCGACCTGGTCGGTGCCGCGCACCTGGCCGCCCGGCGTCAATGCAATCTCGGCCCCGAGCGCCCCATCCCAGCCTACAGTCGTCGAGCGCAGCTGCTCGACCAAACTGCCTGTCGCGCAGCCCGGGAGCGAGCGAACATTGAGCTGTCGTCCGCCCAAAGCTTGCGTCAGCAACGAGCCCACCGCCGCATCGGGCGCGCACACCAGAACGGTCTTGGCGGCCTGCACCACCGCCGCGTGTTGCAGGTCGGCGACCAGGCGCGCGTTCGACACTTGGGCCGAGACATGGACCTGCAGCATGCCGTTGGGCTGGTCGCTCTCGTCGAGAATTCGGTAGTTGACGATGTAACCCTTGGCGCGCGGCAAGATGCGCAGACGCAAATCCGAACTCTGCGCGGCCGCATCACCGGCGATCAACGCTGCGGCTTGCGTCACGGCCTGTCGAAGCGCGTCGTCAAGCGCGCGATCGTGCGCCCGAGCCCGGTCGCCCTGGCTAATGGGCGCCTGGCCGAACGCCTCGAAGCTGGGATCCTCGGCGCGCGCCGCCGAGCCAAAGAGAGCGAGGGCGAGCACGAACGAAAAAAGCTGCGCAAGAGGGCGGGTCATCCGCCGCCATCCTATGTGCATGCGGGCCGGCTTGTCACGTGCTCAGCCTCATGGCAACGTGCGCGCGATGGCCGCCGAAGACCATTCAACGACGGCGCCGGCCGCAAAGAGTTCGTCGCCGCGGCCGAGGTTGCCGCATTGGGCGAATCCTATCGACCTGGCGGGAATGCTGTTCGCAGTCGTCTATGCGCTGCCCAGCTTGACCTATCCCCTGGCCCCGGATCAGTCGCTCTTCTACTACATCGGGAACGGGTGGCTCGACGGCAAGCTTCCCTATCGCGACCTGTTCGATCAAAAACCGCCGGGCATTTTCGAGCTCTATGCAACAGCGCTGCGCCTCTTGGGGCGACGTATGTGGGCGGTGCACCTGTTCGAGATCGTCGGCGTCCTCATCATCGGTGCGCTAATCGCCTACGTGGTGCAGCCCAAAGCAGCGCCGCAGTCGAGCCATCGCAAGGGTCTCGTCGGACTCTCTTGTGTCGTGGTGTCGGTGATCTATTACTCGTCATTCGACTACTGGAGTCTGGGTCAGGTCGAATTCTGGCAGGGCATGCTGGCACTGGCGTCTTGCGCGATGGTCTGGCGCAGCGATGGTGCGCGTTGGCGCGCATTCGCCGCCGGCGCTTTGGCCGGTCTGAGTCTAGCGTTCAAACCTGCGCTCCCGATATTCGCCGCGGCGGCGCTCGCCGGTTGGCGTGCAGGGGAGCGCAAGCCGAAGACGCGCGCGGAGGTCGAGGGCATCTATGCGCTGCTGCTGTTTGGGACCGGCTTGGCGTGCGCTCTGGCGATCGTCCTGCTTCCGTTCGAGCTGCGCCACCAGGGGATGTCGTCGCTGGTCGACGCGGTATTCGTCTACAGCAGGTACTACGTGACCGAGACCAAGAATCCATTTTATCTCGACTGGGTGCATACGGCGCCCGCGGTCCTCCTGACCTACGCGTTGGCACTTGGCGCGGTCGGCGTGGCGCGCTCGCAGCAGCGGAGCGATCGGCTACGCGCGTTTGGATTCAACCTGGCACTGTTCGTTTTGGCGGTCGGCACCGTGGCCGGCCAGCAAAAATATCTGGGCTATCACTGGGTGGTCGTCATGCCATTCTTGGCACTGATCGCGGTCTGGGCGATCGGTGAATTGTGCGCGACGCTTGCGATGCCGCTCGTGGCCCTGATGGCTTCGACGCTGGCCTATACTTGGGCGAGCACAAGCATCGGCGTGGGCGTGCCCGCCTATTATGGTCCTCATATCGAAGAGAGCTGGCGCTATCTGACACAGAGAGACACTGCACAACAGTTCGCCGATCATTTTTTTGGCCCGTTCGGCAACAACTACGGTGACCTCAACCGTCTGGCAGCGATCATTAAGTCGAAATCTCACCGCGATGACACGCTCTGCGTGCGCGGCTATCGGCCCGCGATCTATCTATTGACCGGCCTCAACTGCCCATCCCGTTTTCCGTGGGAGCAGCATCTCGGCGATATCTGGCAGCCCCCGCTCAGCGTTTTTCCCGAGCGCGATCTGCGCCGCGTGTGGGGCATCGAGCACCACGAGGCGCTCCGAGACGCGCCGCCGACGTTCGTCGTCACGTTCGCGGGATGGCCAGCGGATATCGAAGGCCTGCATCGCGATGGTTATGTCGACGTGGCCAACATCAATGGGGCCGTCGTCCTCAAGCGAATACCGCCGGTGCGCTCGCCCTGAGGGCGCTCCGCCCGGAATATTCAGGGGTGCACTCCTGTTTCAAAATACAGGAGGACGGCATGCGCTTTTCACGCCTCTGGGGAGTGGTGCTGGTGTTGACGTGCGGTGCAGCGGCGATGGCTGCGCGTACGGCGCTGCACAATCGGACGCAGAAGCGAGCCGACGTCGGCGCCACTCAGCATGCCGACGCGGACGACGCGGACGACGCAGACGACGCAGACGACGCGGACGACGACGATGCGGGTCGCGACAGCGATTCGTCGCGGCTGGTCGCCGTCTGGTCGAGTGGCGCCGACCTGTTCGCGGTCGGCGACAGCGGCGACATCCTGCATTCGTCCGACGGCGGACGCTCCTTCTTCAAGCAGGACACAGGCGTCGACGCCGACCTTCGCGCGGTGTGGGGCGCATCTGCCTCGCGTGTCATTGCGGTGGGCGAGCGCGGCACCATCTTGGTGCAGGACGCGCCGGGAGTGTGGCGACGGAGCGCGAGCGGCGTGGACGAGGATCTGAACGCTGTGTGGGGGCGCAACGCCAATGACGTATTCGTCGTCGGCGACAGTGGAACGGTACTGCACTCCGCGGATTACGGCGCTAGCTGGCAGCGTGTGGACTGCGCCACCGATGCCGACCTGCGCGCCGTCAAAGCGCAGCGGACCCAGCTCGTCGGTAACCGTACGGCGAAGGGCGCGTGGCGGGGAGGTGCGGGACGCGTGAAGCTGGGCTTATGCCGAGACGAACGCGGGAGATGTGGGGAAACCTTATTGGACAGTTTGAGCGGAGTGGTAAACGCCAGGGAGAGTTCGCGGCGGAGCGGGCGATTCCCGTCGGTACGTTGCGGTCCTGGATTTATAGACTGAAGCGAGAGAAGGAGGAGCAAGCGAGTCCAATC
>JBBQIO010000329.1:0-5146 GCA_038325015.1 Polyangia bacterium | reverse complement strand
TCGAGTGGCGCGCATTTTGACCGCGCAGGCGTCGCCCGGTCAAGACGAACGGAGCCGACCGAAATAGTGGGGCGCGGCGATCGTTTTATTCAGCGCGACCATCGCCCCCCGTGTGGCGCTAAGATGAGGCGATGAGAGCTGCTTTACTCCTCACACTCCTGACGCCACTGGCGGCGCACGCCGACAAATTCACCCGGGCCGATGCGCATGCCGCGGTGACCGTCCTCGCGACGGTCAGCACAGTCGACGACGCCGAGATGCGCTATCGGCTACTTCTGCAAGGGTGTGCCGAAACGTCAGCCTGCGCAGCGCACTGCGAAAAGCTGCTGTCGGCGGCGGCGCAGGCGGACCCGTCTGATCGCGGCGCGCTCCTGGCTGCATGTCAGGGCTTCGATTATCGCGCGCGCTGGGACAAAGGCGACAAGGTCAAGCCCAGCCTGTGGATCGAGCAGCACTGGACGCAGCTTCTCAACGCGCTCGATCCGATCGTCGCCAAAGGCGATCGCGAGGCATGGAGCGCGGCGCGCAAGAGCAGCAAACTGTAACTCCACTGCGCGAGGTCGCGATCGCAGTTCGTTTTGCAGCCGACCTTCTGGGCGTTATTCGGCGGCAGACGGCGCACTCGGTCATTTGAATTGAATGAAGTAGGCTGGACAGAGGAAGGCGCCGTCATGGCGGTTGGCTTTATCCAATAGCGACAAGCGCAGCCCGACGTCGCGTTCGCGACGCGGAAGCGACCATGGTACTAGTCCGGCCGCCATCCATGTTCCTCGCCAGCAAAACCGAAAATCCGCGACTACCGTCGCCGAGTCGATTTCCATCCATTTTGGCACTGGGTGGCGCGCGCTGGCTCAAGCTGCTCATCCCGTTGGCGATTTGGCGGTCGGTGGCGCTCATTTGGGGCGTCATGAACATCGACGAGACCGATTTTTTCGTCGCTGCCCGCATGTTCCGCATTGGCGCTTTGCCGTACGTCGACATGGTGGAAAAAAAGCCGATTCTGGCCTATCTCGCCTATGCGCCGGCGGCCCTTTTCGGCTGGCACATATGGCCGCTTCACATTCTTGCTATTGCGTGGTTGCTGGTCACCGCTCTGGTCGTATGCCACGCGGCCGCACGCTGGACCGACGATGCTGAATGCGGTTGGACGGCGTCCTGGATTTTCGTGGCCGCCGCCTGCTGCGGTCAGCCGGCGATTTCCACCGAGCTGCAGTTCAATCTGCCTATCGCGGTTGCGCTGCTGTGTATTGCGGCGCCAGGTGGCGTTGCGAAGGACAATAATTTCTTCGCGGGACTGCTCATCGGGTTGGCATCACTCTTTAAACATCAGGCGGGAATTGCGCTGGTGGCGTTCAGCGGAAGCGTATGGCTATGCAGTGCCCAGGGCCGGTCACGCTCGCGGCGGCAGATCGCCCTCGGCCTGGGTTTCGTTCTGCCGTGGCTGCTCGTCGGCGGGGTGTACGCCGCCATCGGCCATTGGCACGAGTTTTTCGAGTGGAATTTTTTGCGGAATGTCACCTATGGCGGCCATGCGAGCGGCTCGGAGGCGGGGCGGCTGCTCCGGTCCTTGCTCAGCTGCGTCGTGCTGGGAGCCCCGATTGCCTGGATTTTGGCCATGCGCCGAATTCCCGGTGTGATGCAGGATCGATTTGGCCTCACGACGTCGTTGCTGTTTCTGTTGAGTTGGCTGCCGGTCAGCATGGGCGGCCGTTTTTACGACCACTATTTCCTGCAATTTGTCCCGCCCCTGGCGATATTGGCTGCGCCCGAAGCGACCAAGCTCCTGCGCGCTCGAAACCAATTACCGATGCGGCTGCGGCGCGTGTTCGCACTCTGTTTAATCGTCCCTTCGCTCTTTTGGCTGCAACGGAATATCCGCAGAGGATTGGAGCGCGAATACCCGGGTCAAAATCAGGAGGCATTGCAATTGGCTGATTGGATCAAGGCCAACTCGACCGCCCACGAACGGATGTTTGTCTGGGGACACTTTTCCCCCATTTATTATTTGGCCGAGCGGCTGCCAGGAACCCGCTATGTCAACACCAGCGTGCATATGGGCGATTTCGACCCAGGACAGCTCTCGGACGGTTTTGATCCGCGGAAGTTTCGGTCCGATCGCGACGTCGCGATGACCCTACGAGATCTGGAGCGGAACAAGCCCGAGCTGTTCGTGGACACCGCTCCCGCCGACATTCACGGGTGGCGCCGGATTCCGCTAGGGGATTTTCCGGACCTGGATAGATATCTCCAGCAGAACTACCATCTGGTCGGGGTGCCCGCCAGTGCGCGTGTCTATCGGCGCAACTATCCCGGTGCTCGATTGCGTTGACCAAGCGAGGGCGAGAATGACGAGACGAATCGCGAGCGCGCCCGGAGCGACCGACCGAGCCGTACCGTTGGTACGGCGACCGAGTGGAGTGAGGACGAAAGCCGCGAGGCGGCCGTCAGGCTTGACCGCAGCGGTCAACGCAATCGAGCACCGGGATAAACGTAGAACGGATGAATGCGGAGACAAATGGAGACGTTGCGGATGGCGCTCTCGCGTCTCTGTCTAGTTGGCGGAAGCGCACGGGGATCGAACCCGCCGAGCGCCGCGTGAACGACGCTCCGTTGGTTTTGAAGACCAGGGCCAGCACCAGCTCGGCACGCGCTTCCGAGAGGGACACTGCGATCCCGCGCCGAATTGTGCAAATCGAGATCATCCCGGGCCAATCGCTCCAACCCGCGCCGAGGTGTGAGTCGCTTGCCTCCTGCCTATTGTTCGGCGGCCGATAAAGCGCTACGCAGCGCGCATGGTCCTTCTCCGCACCTTCGCCCGCGCTGTGCTTTTTCCCGCCCTCGTATCAGGTTTTATCGTCGCTGCCGGCTGCAGCGGAAGTCACGGCCGGCCGAAAGGTCCAGTCGCTGACATGGCGGTACCGGTCGACGCGGCAATGAATGACATGGACATGGACGTGGTCAGCGCTATGCCCGACCTGGCGATGGACGCCGCGCTGCCGGACGCCGCTGCGCCGATGGACGCCGCCAGTGCGGGTCACGCCGACCTGGCCCCCGCCGATGCCGGCAGCGTGCTCTTCGTCGGCCACTGGAAGGTGCTGCCCGGCGACGTCACCGCGGCCGGGTTCAGCGGCCTCGACATCGAGCTCGGCGGCAGCTTCAGCGAAAGCGGCCGCACCGATGGTGCGGAGAGTACCGGCCACTACAGCGAACCGTCGTCGGTCGGGGTCAATCTGGCGTACGGCTCGCCGCCGCCGGGCATCAGCGGCCCCTATCTCGATCTCGATACCGCGCCCGCCGGAGACTCCGAGTGGGTCTACGGCTCGGCGGACGAAGCGCCGGATGGCTCGACGCTGACGGTCACGCTCTACGCACAGCGTGGCGGCATGGGCCTGCGCTGGGCCACGCCCACAGTCATCCACCTGGTGGCGGTTCCGGTGCCGCCCGCGCCGCTGGTCGGGAGTTGGACGGTCGGCTCGACGGCCGACGGCACCGCCATCGGCTTTCACAGCTTGACCATCGCCGCCGACGGTACCTGGTCCGAGACCGGCCGTACCGATGGCGAGCCGCCAACCGGCAACTTCACGTTGCCGTCGAGCATCCCGGTCGATCCGGACTTCGGCCCGCCGCCCGCCGGCCTGGCCGGTCCGTTCATCGCCATCGACGACAGCCCGGACGGGGATGGTGAATGGGTCTACGGCTGGTCGGTCTCGGCGGACGGAAAGACGTTGACCTTGACGCTCTACGCCGAGCGACGAGGCATGGGCCTGCGCTGGGCGACGCCGGTCACAATCGCGCTCAGCGCCAGCTGAAAAGGACGGACCCTAGATCCCGAGCGCGGGGCGTGATAACCGATCGACTACCCCGATGAAAATTGCATTTACGCATAATCTGAAGCTTACCGACGCAGAGGAAGAAGCCGAATTCGACACCGTCGACACGGTGCAAGCGATCGCGCTGGCGCTGGCGGTCGGTGGTCATGAGGTCGAGAAGATCGAGGTGTCCGGGCCGGCCTCGCATCTGGCATCGCGCATCGAGGCGTACGCGCCGGACCTCATCTTCAACACCGCGGAGGGGCGACGGGGACGCGCGCGCGAGGCGTTCTATCCGGCGCTCTTCGAGGAGCTCGGCTACCCCTACACCGGGTCGGACGCCTACGTCCTGACGGTGACGCTCGACAAGTGGCTGACCAAGCTGGTGCTGTCGCAGCAGGGCATTGACACGCCCAAGGCGCGCTTGGTGACGGCGCAGCAGCTGGCCCATGCGGGTGACCGTTGGCGCGACAAGGACAGCTCGCTCGGCGTGCCGGTGCCGGCGATCGTCAAGCCCAACTACGAGGGGTCGAGCAAGGGCATTGGCGACGACTCGGTCGCGCGCGACGGCCGCTCGGTGCGCGCGCTGGTCGAAAAGATGCTCAAGGTCTATCCCGCCGGTGTGCTGGTCGAAGAGTTCATCCCCGGCGTCGACGTAACCGTGCCCTTCGTCGAGGGGCTGGGCGAAGAGGGTGTGCTGGCGCCGGTGGAGTACGTGATCGAGGCGGCCGCGCGCAGCAAGCACAACATCTATGACTATCGTCTGAAGAACACCGAGTCCGGCCGCGTCGCCGTGCGCTGCCCCGCCGAGCTGCCGCGCGATGTGCTAGCGCGGGTTCGCGCGCTCTCGCAAAAAGTCGTGCGCACGCTCGGCATGCGCGATGCCGCGCGCATCGACTTTCGGCTCGGCGACGATGGTCGCATCTATTTTTTGGAGGTCAACGCGCTGCCCTCGTTGGAGCCAGGCGCGTCGCTCTTCGCGGCGGCGCGTCGCGAGGGTCTTTCCTACGAGCAGACCATCTTGCAGGTGGTCAAGTCGGCGGCGCTGCGCTGGGGGCTCAAAGGACACCTGGGCGTGGCCGGCGCGGCCGAGGCGCCGGCGCGGAAAAAGGAGCGGCTCACGGTCGGCTTTACCTACAACATCAAGCGCGTCGACTCCAAAGGGGGCAACGACGCCGAGGCCGAGTACGATCCGCCCGAGACCATCGATGCGATTCGCTCGGCCATCGAGTCGCTCGGCCACGACGTGCTGCCGCTCGAAGCCAACAGCGAGCTGCCGCAGCGGCTGGCCGAGTCCAAGGTCGACCTGGTGTTCAACATCGCCGAGGGGCTCTCGG
>JBBQIO010000328.1:0-5169 GCA_038325015.1 Polyangia bacterium | reverse complement strand
CAGAGGCTTGGTCGGCTCGACCTCTCCGAATGTTTGCCGTGCAGTGTGTTCGCGGCCATGGCGGACCCTCCCATTGCGGTCAACGCAACAGCGGTACACGTAACTTCCAGCGGTCGGTTACGGAAGCTCGGGTGCGGCGGCGGTCTCTTTGGGGACGTGCTTGCGCGCATCGGTGCCTTCGAGCGTGACCATCATCGACTGCATCTCCTCGCCGAGGCCTTCGAGCTGCTCGGCGTTGAACAGACGACGCACTTTGGGAAACAGATCGGTGCGCTCCTCGTCGACGTGGTGATCCACCATCTCGTTGAGCACTTTGACCTTGGCGTCGAACGGATCGTCGGTCGGCGCGAGCTTCAAAAGGTCGGCGATCAGACGCTTGATGACCAGGTGCTCTTCGAGCGACTCGAGCAGAATGTCCTCGGTCCGCCGTGCCTTGACCGCGGGATAGAAAATCTTTTCCTCGATCGTGGCGTGCATCGCAAGCGCATCGGCGATGGTGTTGTAGAGCCGCTGCTTGTCGGCGCTGGCGGTCGCTTTTTTGATCTGCTTGAAGAGTGTGGAGACCTCGTCGTGCTGCTGCTCCAACAGCTTGATCGCGTCCATCGGCATCGCTCCTCGAACGTAGGGAAAGTCTGCGCTTTTTCGGATGGGGTCCATGCGCGGCTGGTTCTGCACGGAGCGTGCCCAACTTACTCGCGCGTGCACTCGGTGGGGATCTTGTCGGGGCGCACCCGGACGAAAGACGGATGGCGGAGCTTCCCGTCTTTGGTCCACTCAGTAAACCGCACCTCGGCCACCAAACGCGGCTCGACCCAGACCGCGGCCGGCAGCCGTGGGGCATCGCACGCGGCGCTTTTTTCGCTGCGATCCGGCATCAGTTGAGCCAACAGCTCGGCACGAAGCTTCTCTGAAAACCCGGTGCCAACCCTGCCAGCGAAATGCATCGCGCCGCGGATGACGACACCCAAGAGCAGCGCGCCGATCCGGCGTGGGTCGCCGGTCTTGAGCGTGTAGCCGATGATCGCCAGCTCCTGCTGATGAACCGCCTTGAGCTTGATCCAGGCCGCCGAGCGCTTCGCTTCATACGTCGACCCGGCGCGCTTGGCCACGACGCCCTCGAAGCCGCGCCGCGCCGAATCGGCGACCATCGTCGATGAGATTTCGACTCGCTCGCTCAAGCGAATGCGCTCCGGCGCGCCACTCAGAAGGCTTTCCAGCAGCTCACGCCGCGTTTCGATCGGCTCGCCGCGCAGGTCGCGACCATCGAGATGCAGGAGGTCGAACGCGATGAACGCCTCGTTGCCCTCGCCCATCCGATCGAAGTGCACGCGCTGTTGATCGTCGATCGCGACGATCTCGCCATCAACCACGGCCTCGCCCACGACGATCTTTTCCAGCTCCGCCGCCACGCCGGGGAAACGCGGCGCCAAATCGAGTCGATTGCGGCTCCACAGCGCGACGTTGCCGCCGCTGAGCCCAGCCAGCGCTCGGAAGCCGTCGTATTTGAGCTCGGCAATCCAATCGCCGGGCGGCAGTGCGTCGTCCAAGGTCGCCAGCATCGGCGGGAAAACGCCGTCGAGCAGCTCGTCCGGCGCCGGATGGGGCCCTTTGAGCGCGCCCTTTTTTTCCGGTCCGCGCGTCACACGGCGACCGCTGACCACCGACTCGGGATGGTCGTCGACGAGCTCGCCGGCGTGGACCGGCTGATCGGCCGTCTTGGCGCGAAAGAATAGCCACTGCGCCTTTGCCGAGGCCCCGTCACGGGTGCGAATCAGATGAAATTCGCCCTGCAGCTTGGCGCCGGCGAAGACGAGATGAAGGTGGCCTTTTTTGCGCTGTTGCGAAGCCTGGCCGGGCGGCAGCGTGTCGTACAGGCCGCGGTCCCAGATCAACGAATCGCCGCCGCCATATTCGCCGTCGGGAATTCGCCCTTCGAACTCGCCATATTCCAGCGGATGGTCCTCGGTCTGCACGGCGAGCCGCTTGACCGAAGGGTCGTTGGTTGGCCCTTTGGGAATGGCCCAGGAGGCGAGCGCGCCATCCATTTCAAGCCGCAAATCGTAGTGCAGGCGCGTCGCGTGGTGCTTGTGGATCATGTAGCTCGGATGCTCGTCGCTGCGCACGGTCGCGTCGCCGGCGGGCTCGGGCGTGACGGTGAAATCGCGTTTGCGGCGATACTCTTCGAGGTGCGGCTTTTGCGCCTCAGCGCCCGGGAGCGACTGGCGCAGCGTCAAAAGCGGAGCGAACAGATCGCCGTGCTTGGCGACGCGGCCGAGGACCGCCGGCGCATCGAAGCGCAGCGCCTCGGCGGAGCGTTTTCGCAGCGCCGACTCCAGCTCCTTCCAGGTCACCGGCGTCGAGACGGTCGGCGTTGGCTCGGCGCGCAGCGAATAGACCGAGACCGTCGTCTTATGCTGATCGTTTTGACTCCAGTCGACGAAGATCTTGCCGCCGCGCAGATCGCGCTTCATCACCGACAGGACTCTTTGCGGGTGGTCGCGCTCGAGCTGCTGCGCGATGGCATGCGCGAACCGCTTGGTGTCGTCGAATGTGGCTGCGCCATCGAGCGGAACATAAATCTGCAGCCCCTTTTTCCCCGACGTTTTGGGCAGCGCCAAAAGGCCGACGCCATCGAGGATCGTGCGCAGCCACAGTGCAACTTCGGCGCAGTCGAGGATGTCGGCCGGCGGGCCCGGGTCGAGGTCGAACACCACGGCCGTTGGACGGTCGAGGGCTTCGCCGCGCGCCAGCGACACATGCAGCTCCAGCGCCGCCAAGTTCGCGGTCCACATCAGCGTCGCCAGGTCGTCGGTCACGACGTACTGCATGTCGCGGTCGTTGTGTTTGCTCCACACTTTGGTGGTGCGAACCCACGCTGGCCGATGCGCCGGCGCATTTTTTTCGTAAAATGATTTCTCGGCCACGCCATTGGGATAGCGCTTGAGGGTCAACGGCCGCCCCGCCAGATGTGGCACCAGGACTGGCGCAATCTGCCGGTAATAGTCGATGACCTGAGCCTTGGTGAAGCCGACCTCGGGATAGAGCACCTTATCGAGGTTGCTCAGCTCGAGCGTGTGCCCCTCGACCTCGACCGCGGTGGATTTGCTGCGCATGGCTATCGCTCCCTGCCCATTGCGGCTTCGAAACTGCATATCGTGAGCCCATGGCTACTGAGAAACATTCCAGGTCGATTTGGTCGGGGTCATTGAGCTTCGGCCTGGTCAATATTCCGGTGACGTTATCGTCCGCGGTTTCGCCCAAGGAGGTCCATTTTCATCTTCTGCACGACGCCGACGAGGCGCGCATTGTCGAAAAGCGGGTCTGCTCGGCCGACGGCAAAGAGGTTCCGTGGAGCCACATCGTCAAGGGCTACGAAGTTACTAAAGGTAAGACGATCCTGGTCACCACCGAGGAGCTCGATCGATTTGCCCCGGAGATCAGCAAGACCGTGGATATCGAGCAATTCGTCGACCTGGCCGAGATCGACCCGGTCTATTACCAAAAGACCTATTATATAGATGTGAACCAAGGCGGCGCGAAGGCCTATCAGCTGCTGGCCGCTAGTATGGAGGCGAGCGACAAGGTGGCCATCGGCCGCGTCGTGATTCGGCAAAAGCAGCACCTGTGTGCCATTCGCGCGCGCTCAGGTCAGCTCATGATGTCGACCATGTTTTATCCCGACGAGATCCGCGAACGTGCCTCGACTGGGGCAAAAAAGAGCGTCTCGGCCAAGGAGCGCGGGTTGGCGGAGCAATTAATTCACACCTTGGCGGCGCCCTTTACGCCCAGCAAGCTTCACGATAATTACCGCGAAAAATTGCTCCGTTTTCTCAAGAGCAAGGCTACGAAAAAAGGTGCATTCCCTCCCGAGCCTGCCGAGGAGACGGCGCAAACCGAAACGGCGAGCTCGCTCTACGACGCGCTCGCCGCCAGCTTGCAGCGACAGCGGACGACGCAACCAAGGGCGCGACGAACCGCGAAGCCGGCGATGCGTCGACGGAAGGCCGCGGCCAAATAGGCTCAGTCGCTACCGGTGGACGCCTTGGTCAGGGTCACAAACTGATCGCGAATTTTCGCGAGCAGTACCTGGGCGCGCGCCTTGGCGGCGGCGATGGATTCGTCGTAATCGACGTTCTGACGCACGTCGAAATAGAATTTGATCTTGGGCTCGGTGCCGCTCGGCCGCGCAATCACCCGGCTGCCTCCGTCGAGCTCAAAGGCCAGCACGTTGCTCGGCGGCAGTGGCAGCGGATGGGTCGATCCGTCGGCGCGTCGGCTCTTTTGCGCTTGATAATCGGCGACGGCCAGCACGGCCAGCCCACCGAGTGTCGCCGGCGCCTCGGCCCGCAAGCGATCCATGATCGCCGCGATCGCCGCGACTCCCCCGGGCCCCTTTTGCGTCACGTTGACCTGCGTACTGACGAACACGCCGTGCTCGCGAAACAGCGCCTCTTGACGGTCGCTGATGCTCTGGCCTTTGGCGCGGAGCTGCGCCACCAGCTCGGCAAACACCACCGCAGCGCTGATTCCGTCCTTGTCGCGGACCAGCGTACCGATGGTGTAGCCGAGCGCCTCTTCGTAGCCGAAGGCCAGCTTCACCTTGCCTTTTTTTTCCAGCTCCATCGCGCGATGCTCAATCCACTTGAAGCCGGTCAGCGTCTCTTCGTAACCGACACCGAGAGCGCGCGCGATCACGCCCAGCATGGGCGACGAGACGATCGACACGATGACCAATCGGCCGGCCGACGCGCCGTCGCGGGTCAGCACGTGATGGCCGAGCAGCACGCCGACCTCATTGCCGGTCAGCTGCCGGTATCCGGTCGCCGACGTTGCGTCAGGGATGGCGACCGCCAGACGGTCCGCGTCGGGGTCATTGGCCAGCACGAGATCCGCGGTTTTTTGGCGCGCCAGCGCGAAGGAGAGATCCATCGCGCCCTTCTCTTCGGGATTGGGAAACGCCACGGTGGGAAAATCACCGTCGGGCATTTGCTGCTCGGGCACCGATACCACGTGCGCAAAGCCGGCGGCGGCCAGCGCCGCGGTGCACAGGGCATCTCCGACGCCGTGCATCGCAGTATAGACAATGCACAACGACCGGTCTCCGCCCGGACGGGTGAGCTTGGCGATACCGTCGAGATAGTCTTTTCGCGACCCGTCCCCGAGGAGCTG
>JBBQIO010000327.1:0-5170 GCA_038325015.1 Polyangia bacterium | reverse complement strand
TTCCGCCGGCGGCTCGTCGGTCGACTGCACCACCACGTCGGGCGGCAGCCTGGGCGGCGGCATCGCGGCGGTGTGCAACGCCGGCGGGGGCGAGCTGCAGGTGACCTTCCCCGACAGCGTCAGCAATCCGCCGCCGGTGCGCGTCACCTACCGCGTGCTCGCCGGAGCGGCCAGCACGAACGCGGCAAGCGCAACCTGTGCATCCAAGAGCAGCTGCCCGGTGCAGGCGATGGCCACGACGCCGGTGTCGCCCGCTCCCTTGACCATCACCAAGAGCGGCCCCGCAACGGTGCCGGCCGGCGCGCCGATTGGCTACGCGGTGACGGTCATCAACCCGGGGCAGAGCGATTCCGGCGGCTGGGTGGCGAGCGACGCGCTGCCCGCCGGACTGACGCTGACGTCGGTGCAGATCGGCGCGACACAGTTCACGCCGGCGCAATTTGCGGCGGCGCAGCAGCCGCCGACCTCGACCACGCTGCAGCTGGTCGGATCGACGCTGACCATCGCCGGCCCGCCATTGCCGCCCGGCGCCAACTTCCGAGCGACGATCACCACGGCGACCGACCCGGCGGCGACCAACGGCACGCGCTATCTCAATAGTGCGCAGGTCGTGCCCAATGGCGGTGCCACGCAAAGGAGCGGGACGGTCACGACCACGCTCAACAAGCCGCCGGGGCAGATCGCGCTGAGCAAAACCGTGACTCCGACGCACGCCAAAGCGGGCGACGCGGTGCTCTTCTCGCTGACGCTCACTCCGAGCGGCAATGTCGCCGGGCCGGTCACGCTCACCGATCCGCTCGACCCAGCGCTCAAGGTCACCCGCGTTACCGTCGGGGGATCGGCCGTGCCCTGCGCGACCAGCCCGGCAATGGCCGGCAATCTCCTGGTCAGCTGCGGCGCCGACGGCCACACCCTGATGGTCACGCTGCCCGACGGCACGCCCTTGACGTCGCCGATCGAGGTCACGGTCGCAGCGACGCTCAATGCGGTCACCGGACGCGGCAGCGTCACCAACACTGCGACCGCCAGCTTCGCCGGCCTGACGCCGACGGCGACCGCCACGGTAACGGTCGATGCCACGCCGGCCGTCGCAGCCACGTTGCAGCTGGTCGCCGGCAAAGTGACCGCCGAAGTGCAGGACTCGGTGCCGTTCGTCGCCGTGGTCACCGTGCCGCCGGGGGCCGAGCCGCTGGTCGCCGCGATCCTTCGCTTGGCCCCGACTCACGGCATCCGCCCCGGCGCCATCGACGTCGGCGGCCAGCCGGTCAAACCAAACGTCGTCGGCAACACGCTGCTGGTGCCGCTGCCGACGCTCTTGCCGGGCGCCTCCATCGAAGTGCACATGGCCTCGCGCATCGAGAGTCGCGCCGCACAGCGGGTGCAGCTCGTCGGCGACATCGAGCTGGGCGCGATCAAGCTCGGCACGGCACAGACCACGGTGCAGATCATTGCCGACCCAGACTTCGACCTGGCGACGATCCTGGGCACGGTCTATCGCGACGACAACGGCGACGGCCGAAAGCAGCGCGGCGAGCCCGGAATCGCCGGCGCCACCATCATCATGGACGATGGGCTTCATGTGGTCACCGATCGCGACGGTCGCTATCACCTCGCGGCCATCATTCCGGGCGAGCGGGCGATCAAGATCGACAAGCGCACGCTGCCACCGGGTGCACGCATTACAACTGACGAAACGCGCATCCTGGCGGTGTCGGCCGGAATGGTGCACACGCTCGACTACGGCGTAGTGATTCCCGCGCTCGCTGCGCCCGCAGCGGCGCCACCGACGGTCTCGATGCAGCCGGCGCGCATCCGTCCGCTGGGTCCGACGGGGCTTCTATACCGGCTGGTCGGTCGGCTCGGCGGCAGCGCGCGCGGCATGCGTGTCGAGGTCGGCGGGGAGCCCGCCGAGGTCAAGAGCGACGGCAGCTACGCCATCGACGTCGTTCTGACCCGCGGGCGCACGCGCGTGCCGCTGGTCGTGTCGTACGCCGACGGGCGCGTCGTCGTGCTGACACGCGATGTCTACTGGACGGCCCAGGGCGTCGTGCAGTCGATCATTCCCACCCTCGAGGTCAGCCGGTTGGTGCTCGGCTTTCCGGCGCGCACCTTGACCGAGCCGCAGTTTCTGCTCGAGGGGCAGACGACGCAGCCGCTGCACCGGCTGATGATCGCCGGCCAGGCTATCTCGCCCGACGCGTCCGGCCATCTGGCGGTGCGGCTGCGCGTGCCCGAGGCCGGCGCCGGGCTCGCCGTCGAAGCCGAATTTTCCGACGGTGTGACGGTGCGCTTTTCGCACGTGCTCGAAGCCAACGGCGACTACTTCTTTCTCGTCGGACTGGCCGAGGGCAAGGTCGACTTCGTGCAGCGCGATGCTGCGCTGGGCAAGTCCGGGTTTTTCGCCGAGGGGCGCGTCAAGCTATACGCCGAAGGGCGCATCCAGGGCCGCTGGCTGATCGAAGGCGGCCTGGACATCGACTCGACGCAGATCGCGGGCTGGCGCGATCTTTTCCGCGGCGATCCGACGGCGGTTTTTCGCAACCTCGATCCCGACCGCTATTACACGGTGTATGGCGATGAATCGACGACCACGCCGTCCAATGCCGGGCCGCCACACCGCACGCGGCTGTTCGTCAGCATTCGGCTCGATCAGTCCGAGCTCCTGCTCGGCAATTTTCAGACCGGGCTGACCGGCGTCGAATTCGGGCGCTACTCGCGCACCGTCACCGGCGGCCGGCTGTCGTTTGTGCGCGCCGCCACCGAGCCGAATAAGCCACCGTCGACGCAGGTGATCGTCTTCGGTGCCTGGCTGCAGACCGCGCGCGCCCACGACGAGCTACGCGGCACAGGCGGCTCGCTGTACTATCTTTCGCACCGCAGCATCGTCGAGGGCTCCGAGCAGGTGCGCATCGAGCTGCGCGACCGCATCAGCAATCGCCCCGACACCAACAGCACGCAGCGATCGCAGGTCGACTACGACGTCGACTACCTGGCGGGCCGGGTCATGATGCGCGAGCCGCTAGCTTCGATCGCGCAGACCGACGCGCTGGTGCGCACGGGAACGCTGGATGGCGATCTAGCCTATCTGGTGGTCGACTACGAGTATGTCGTGGTCGGCGATGTCGACGACGGCGTGGTCGGCCTGCGCGCCGCGCAAAAGCTCGGGCGGCTGCGGCTGGGCGGCACGCTGGTCAACGAATTTCGCGGCATGGGCAGCTATACCTTGGTCGGTGGCGACGCGACGATCGACCTCGGCAAGCTGGGATCGATCGTCGGCGAGTACGCCCACTCGTTCGGCGATCTGTCGGCATTCTCGCGGTCAGACGACGGGGGCCTGCACTACACAGACGCGCTGGCGACACAGGCGGCCTCGTCGCGGCGGGAGGGCAGCGCCTGGAAAGCGGAGGTCGATCTTCACGGCGACGTCGGTCGGCTGCACCTGGCGTTTGCACCCTACGCGCGCGGCGTCGACCAAGGGTATACCGACACTGCACACGCCACCGATGCCGGCTATCTGCAGTGGGGCGCGACGGCGGAGGCAAAAATAGGGCTGTGGTCACTGCGCGCGCACTACGACGAGCGGCACTACAGCCAGTCGACCTACGACGCGACGGGCTCCCCGCTCCTGTCGCCGACGACGGGTCGGCCGCTGACCGCCAACGAGACCCACCGCGACGTTGGGGTCGAAGCTCAAGTGGCGTTCGGTCGCTGGAAGCTGCGCCTCGGCGGGCGCTTCGAACAGGACGACGATCCGGTGCCCGTCATCGCCGGCGAGCGCGCGACCATCGCGGCCCGGCTCGAAGCGCAAATCGTGCCGAGGCTGTCGCTCTATGGCGGCGGGCAGTGGGCTCCCTATGCACACGGCCCGGGTCTCACCGGGCAGAACGATTCGCTCGGCCTGCTCGGCTTGACCGCGCAGCTACCGTGGCAGATCAAGCTCACCGCCGAGGCGTCGTACGGCGCTCAGGGCGTCGGCGGCCTGTTCGGCCTGCGCAGCGATCGTGGTCGGGGACGCGTCCTTTACGGCACGGTGACGGTGTCGGCGGATCGGGACGATCGGGTCGGCAGTCAGCTGGCCGCCGGCGGGCGCGACCGTCTGGTCGACGAAAACGGCAAGACGCGTGCTTCGCTGTACGCCGAGGATCAGTTTCGCAGTGGCCCGGAAATTCTCGGCAGTGACGCGGGCCAGAGCGGACGCGCGCACCTGTTGGTCAGCGGCATCGACCTGCCGTTGACCCAGCGCCTCCTGTTCGGTGCCAGCTTTGAGCGCGGCCAGATCCAGCCGTCGGGCACACTCCTTTCGGGCAGCCAGCCGCTCGACCGCGTCGCCGGCACGGCGCAGCTCGCCTACGTCAGCGATCGCTTTCGAGCCGAGGCGCGCGGCGAGCTCCGGCAGGACTCGGTCACCGACTCGACCCCGACGGTGACGAATCCGAATTTAACCGAGCATTATCAGGAGCTGTCGTGGCTGGCCACGGCGCTGGTCACCTGGCGGCCGACCAGTGAATTCATGATTCGCGGCAAGGTGCTGTTCTCGCATTCGGGATTAGCGCAGGCCGGGCCCGGTTCCGGGACTGCGAGTAGCACCGGCGCCGGCGTGGGTCAGCTGGCCCTCGGTCGCTCGAACGAAGCGTCGGTCGGAGTCTCGTGGCGACCGTCGTGGACCGATCGCATCGCGCTGCTTCTGCGCTACGCCTATCTCGACGAAGGTCTGCCGCAGGCGCAGGCGGCCAACGGCCCGCAGGATCCGACGACGGCGGCGGCTCTGGCCTTTCGTGAACGCTCGCACGTGCTGGCGCTCGGCGGCGAAGGGCGGCTGTTCTGGCGGATTTCGCTGGGCGAAAAGGTGGCCGCGAAATACCGCGCCGAGCCCGACCTGGGCACCGCGAGCTGGCTTGTGATGTGGGTCAATCGTGTGTCGCTGCACGTCACTAAAAGCTGGGACGGCGTGGTCGAGTATCGCCTCTTGTCGACGTCGAGCGCGCAGGCCGGATCGACGCTGGCGCACGGCGTTTCGCTCGAAGTCAACCGCATCCTGGTCGGTCATCTTCGGCTCGGGTTGGGCTGGAGCTTCGCGAAATTTTCCGACGACGAGTTGCAACTCGGCCAAGGCAGCGGCAAGGGCGTTTATGTGCGGGCGGAAGGGTATTACTAGTGTGCTGTCCGGTTA
>JBBQIO010000326.1:0-5173 GCA_038325015.1 Polyangia bacterium | reverse complement strand
GCCTTGCCGCATCACATACGGCAGCGCGTCCATCGGACCATTGCTCCGATCACCCAAATCGTCGCTTAACCCCATCGAGCGCATGACGCTCGGCCGCCGCACATCCCCGTCAATCAGCAGCGTGCGCTCACCAGCCCGTTGCGCGCTGGTCGCCAACGATATGGCGAGCCACGTCTTGCCTTCCGCGGGCAGCGCCGACGTCACCATCATGACGTGAGCGCGGCCTCGCCGCTGGGTCCGGCGGAACGCCTCCCGCACGACACCCAACGTCCGCTTGCTCGCCATCACGCGCGCAACGCGCTGACCGCTCCGTGTCCGACGAGATATCGTCGGGATCATCCCCAACGGAAACAGGCCTGTACTCGCCTC
Source organism: Polyangia bacterium (assembly GCA_038325015.1). GTDB lineage: Bacteria > Myxococcota_A > Polyangia > Palsa-1104 > Palsa-1104 > JBBQIO01. The sequence goes on along the minus strand of JBBQIO010000326.1, from coordinate 4,804 downwards.
AAGCTGGTCCATCGTGCGAATGGTGGCGCCGCCACTTACTCGATCGGTCACTAACGTCAACAGCACGCTTCCGCCAAGCGAAAGCAAGGCCGCAAACGCGGCATACAGGTTGCGCGGCGGTCCCGCCCGCGAGAGTGGAGGCTGCGCCAATGAGACCACGCTGGCGTCCGACCCCTGCAACGCGATCTGATTCGAGATCTGCTCGTAACGGCCAAGGAGGGTGCGATAGACGGATCGGGCGGCTTCAGCCTCGTTTTCAAGCTGTTTGAGCTTGACCCCAGACTGGTTCTGCCCGGCCAGCTGAGACTGGAGCGCGCCGACGTTTCGCTTTAGACTGTCGCTCTTGGACCGGGCCGCGGCGACCTGATTGCGGAGGCCGCTGACGATCTTGGCGACCTCGGAATCGATTTGCCCGCGAATGGCGGCACGCTCGGCGTGACTGGAGCGGGTCAAGGGATTGGTTGCCGACTGGACAGGGTTTTGCACCGCCTCACGAGTCAGCAGCAATCCTTCCTGCTCGCGCAGCTTTTGCACTACCGGAGAGGCCAGAACTTCCGGCACCGAGTAAAGCCCGCCGCCGCTTCTGCGCGCATTCTCTACCGACGCGAGGCTCGCCTCTTTTTGCGCGAGGTCTGCACTGGCAACCGACAGCTCGGAGTTGGACTGATACAGCTGCTGCCCGGTGAGCGTCGTCCCTTGGCCAACTTGGCCACCGCCACCGCTGTTGAGCACGAGCCCGTTCGCCTGGCGATAGCTCTCAACGGCGGCCTCGGTTATGCGCGCCCGGTCCCGCAATGGAATGATCTGAGCCTCGAGAAGCTCGCTGCCTCTTGTAATAGCGTTCTCTTTCTGACGACGGTTGAAAGCCAAATACGACGCGGCAAAGGTGTTCGCGATCTTGGCACTCAGCTCTGGACTGTTCGTCCGAACCTTTACCTCGAGTACATACGAACGGCCAACATTGTTGACGATCACATGCCCCCGCAGAATGTCCGCAACCGCCTGCGCGCGCTCGGCAGGCGTAAGCTTAGTCGGCGGCGGCTGGGCAATGCCGAGCAGCGCCATGACCTCGGTCTTGGCCCGCGACATCAGCGACGGCGGCGCATCGAGCACCCGTGTGTATTCGGGCTCGTTGACCAGGCCCAAGGTCTTGACGACGTCGGACGCGAGCTCGCTGGATTGAATAATGTCAGCCTGAGTGCGGAGCGCGATAACATCAGGATTGACGATTTCGCCCGACACTTGAAGGTCACTGAAAGCACTTCTGCGGGTTTCGATCAATATCGTTGAGCTCGCGTCATAGAACGGTCTGAGACGAAAGATAGCAAATAGCGATACCGCAAGAAAAATACTTGCAAAGAGAGCAGCAAGGAACTTGCGACGCTTCAGAACTTGCAACGCCATGAACGGCGATACGTGCTCGGGCGCGCTCAGTGCATCCACATAGGTCAAGTCAGCGCGCGGCAGAGGAGCCGGGGTCATCCATCATCACCTGAAAGGCCGAAGTTTAATCGAAGGTATGCGCTTGAGCACCCCATCGCCGCGCATCTAAGATTTTAGCCAGGGACTGTGGTCGCCATTCTGACGTCTCGTTTATAATCCTCAGCGGCCGCATTCGTCAAGAAAGTCTTGGAAGTATGCCTTTGGAGACGGGTTGGCCGGGCTCCTGAAATGTCTCCGCTTTGACGTTCGAGGCGTCAACGCCGACCAAGGCGTCATGCTGCTCCCGTTTTATTAAGACCTTAGGTAACTGCCCAGGTTAGTCGATCTGTGGCGACGCGTATTGACTCGACGCGGCAAGGCATGAGTCAAGCTTCCGGTGACTTCGCCGCTGAATCAGCCAACTGACGAGGATCGTGCCGCCGAGGGTCTTCCGGCGACGACGACCTCGCTCGAGGCGTTGGTGGCGCTGCTTCAGGCGGAAAACGCGATGCTTCGAAGCCGCATCGCCGAGTTAGAACGCCGGCTTGGTCTGGACAGCTCCAACAGCGGCAAGCCGCCGTCGAGCGACGGGCTGAAGAAGCAACCGTCGCGGGTGCGCAGCTTGCGCGAGCGCTCGGGCAGGAAGAGCGGCGGCCAGAAGGGTCACCGCGGCGAGACGCTCCGTCAGGTCGAGACGCCGGACGATGTGGTCGATCACGTGCCGCCCACCTGCGGCGGATGCGACGCCTCGCTGGCAGGCTCGGTGTCGACGGACTACGCCGCCCGCCAGGTGTTCGACCTGCCCGAGCCGCCGCCCCTCGTCGTGACCGAACACCGCGCCCACGTCTGCTGCTGCGCCAACTGCGGCACGCAGACTCAACGGCAGTTTCCCGACGGCGTCACCGCGCCGGTGCAGTACGGCACCGGCATCGGTGCCATCGTCGTTTATCTCGCCGCCGCCCAATTCCTGCCGCAGCACCGGCTCGCCGCCGCGATGAAGGACCTGTTCGGCATCACCATCGCCGCCGCCACCATCGCCAGCATGAGCCGCGCATGCGCGACGCGCCTGCAAGGCTTCGTCGCCACCCTGCGCGACCTCGTCGCCGGCGCGCCGGTCAAGCATCTGGACGAGACGGGCTTTCGTATCGGCGGCAAAACTTGCTGGCTGCACGTTGCGGCGACGGCTTTGCTGACCTTCTATCGCACCTGCGCCAAGCGCGGCAGCCTCCTGACCAACGTTACCGGCATCGTCGTGCACGACCACTGGAAGCCGTATTACACCATGCAGGGCGTCGAGCATGCGCTGTGCAACGCCCATCACCTGCGCGAGCTCAAAGCCCTGGTCGACATCGAAAAGGAGGCGTGGGCACGCAAGATGCAGACCCTGCTGCGTCGCGCCTGCCACGCAACCGACTTGGCGTGTGAGAGCGGTATCGCGCTGACGCCGCGTCTGATCGGGCGCTTGCGCCACCACTTCGAGGCGATCCTCGCCGAGGGGCTGGCCTTCCACGAGGCGCAGCCCGCGCTCGGGACAGACAAAGCCCGGCGCCGCGGCCGCAAGGCGCGCCGCACCGGCCATAACCTCCTGCTGCGCCTCGATCAGCGCAAAGATGATGTGCTGCGCTTCCTCTATGACCCGCGGGTGCCGTTCACCAACAACCAGGCCGAGCGCAACGTGCGCATGATGAAGCTTCGCCAGAAGATCTCCGGCGGCTTCCGCTCCAGCGCCGGCGCCGCCGAGTTTGCCGACCTACGCTCGGTCATCTCGACGGCGCAAAAACAGGGCTGGACATCCTGACGACCCTGATGCGCGGCCCGACGCAACCCTTGCGTGCGACCTGAACACACAGTCTCCACAGGGGAACCTGGGCAGTTACGACCTTAGTCCCAATGTTAGAGGTTGCTGAGCGCCGCGCTCCCTACTTGCGCGCGCGCCCCCAACACCGTGAGCGCCTGGACCGGCTCGTTCTCAAGCTGCCAGTCCGTCGCGTGCTATTTGCCACCTGGGCAAGCGTGGCCGTGCTCAGCGGTCGCCGCTGATCAGCCTGACGGAACGTGTACACCTATGCCATCCCAGCAACTCTCCTGGCACCCATGACGATCCCTCACTGAATGGGCGCAGCGAGACTCACCACGCGCCTTCCCGTCGGACCACGGTCCAGAACGTGCGATACAGGATGTAGAAATCGTTCCGGAAGGAGACCTGCTCGACATACCGCTTATCCAGAGCAACACGTTCGGGATACGACGTATTACTCCGGCCGCTGGTCTGCCAAAGTCCGGTGAGCCCAGGTCTGACCGACAGGTAGTCTTCGTCGGCGTTTAGCGGACTATACCAGCTCTCAAGCTCGAGCTGGGTTATCGGACGCGGACCCACTAAGCTCATGTCGCCCCGCAGGATGTTCCACAACTGCGGCAACTCGTCGAGCGAGAGCGCCCGCAGATATTTTCCGAAGCTGGTGACCCGCGGATCGCTTTTGAGCTTGTGCGTTTCGCGCCATTCTGCGCGCGCAGCCGGGTCTCGGTCGAGGTGCTCCCGCAGCGTGATTTCGCCATTAAATACCATTGTCCGGAATTTAACGCATCTGAATAGTTTGCCTTTACGCCCGACACGATCCTGCGCATAAAATACGGCTAGAGAGCGCAGCGTGATGCACTGCAGCAATACTATAAGTAATAGTAAAGGTAAAAGAAAGATTACCAGAACTAGTACAAGAGCGACGTCAAAGATTCTCTTCAAAGCGCGGTCTCCTCAAACCAATTACACTGCGCTTGTGCTTATTAAACTCATTTCACAGGCGGTTTTAACACCCCCTGCAGTATCTCAGCCTATTGTATTTGGACTTAGATCTATTAAGCATATTCCGATTTATCTCGCAACGCGGCGCTTGTCTTTTTTTAAAGCAAAAACGGTTGAGTTAAATGAGAGCCAAATCACGCACTGGTTGCAGAACAGAGCGGCCTCATCTCTATACGACCTGGAATTGGGCATAACTCGGAAGATGAGGCAGAATGGACAACTTTTGATTGTCTCACACTGTCTGACAACGTCCAGACCTTCTTGTGGTGTCAATTTAGGTGGAACTATCGCAACAGCTCCGTACCTAAAAAATATCTTGAGCTGCCATCGTTCTCGTGAAATCGGCTCTGAATCCACCAGCGAGAAGATATCTGCAGATGAAGCCACTTCCCCTCGGACCAAAGTCTCCACGCCCGTGGCTCGTTTGCAGTGGCATAGTGCTCTGGGTCGGTTTGGCGATCGGGAGCGCTCCGGCGAAGGCGGGCGGGCCGACCGACGTTTGCAAGCTGACGCCGGTGCTCTTAGAGAATTTCGATTCCGAAAGCATAGCCACGTCCAAGATCGGCCCGGCCCGCTGGACGG
>JBBQIO010000325.1:0-5173 GCA_038325015.1 Polyangia bacterium | reverse complement strand
TATGTTCTTCGCCGAAGCGAGGACGGCCTTGCCCTGCGGGATCAGGTAGTTGCGACCGTAGCCGGGACGGACCGTCACCAGCTCGCCGCTGCGACCGAGGTTGTGGATGTCTTCTTTAAGGATGAGCTGCATCGTTCACCTACTTTCCGGTCACGGCGAACGGCATCAGCGCGATCATCCGCGAGCGCTTGACCGCAGTCGAGATCTTGCGCTGGTGCTTGGCGCAGTTGCCCGAGATGCGGCGGGGAATGATCTTCCCGCGATCGGTGATGAAGTGCTTGAGCGTCTGCGGGTCCTTGTAGTCGATGGCGACGTTCTTGTCGGCGCAGAAGCGGCACACCTTGCGCCGCGCGAAGCCGCGCTTGCGCGCCGCCTTGGCCTTGTCCGCCGCCGTCTTGCCACCGCGCTTGTCGCCCCGCTTGTCGCCGAAGCCGTTGCGCTCCATTTCCATCGCCATGACTTACTCCTTCTCCTTGGGCAGCGGCAGGTCGTCGTCGAGCGCCGGCAGGAAGTCTTCGTCGAGGTCCAGATCGTCGTCATCGAAGCGCGGCGGCGGGGCGGCGCCGGTGACCAGCTCCTCCTCGTCGGGCACCGTGGTGGCGGCCTTGTTGAACGTCTCTTCGTCGACGGTCTGCGGACGCGCCTCGGGAACGACATCCTCGTCCACCTTGACGGTGTAGTAACGGATGACGCTGTCGAGCATGCGCAGGTTGCGCTCGATCTCCTCGACCACCCCGGTGGTGCCGAGGTACTGCCAGTACAGGTAGATCCCCTTGAGCTGCTTTTTGACTTCGTAGGCGAGCTTGCGCTTGCCCCAGTTGTCGAGCTTCAAGAGGCGGCCGCCGAGCTGATCGATCACGCCGCGAACGCGGGTGTTGACCAGCTGGATGCCGTCTTGGTTGGTGTCCGGGCGCAGGATGAAAATAGTTTCGTACTCCCGCTGCGTGCCCGGCTCGTCCATCATCGATTGAGCCATTGTGTTTCGTCCTTCCTCTCGGGTTTGCCGAAGGTCCGCTTTTCTAGGGCGGCCTTCAACGAGGTTTGTCGGTATTTACTTGGTTCATCGCGCGGATCGGGCCGTCCTTCAAGATCAGCTCCACCGCGTCGGCCGCTTCACCGACGAGAAACGGCAATTCCTTTTGTTCAGTTTTGGAAAAGGGTCCCAGGACATGACCTGTGACTCGTTCTCGTTGTCCGACGCTACCTTCGGGCTTGCCCACGCCACAGCGCACTCGGATGAAACCTTCGCCGATCGTGCCGTGAATCGAACGCAACCCGTTGTGGCCTCCATGTCCGCCGCCGACCTTGACGCGCTTGACCCCGAACGGCAGGTCCAGCTCATCGTGAATGGCGATGACTTGCGCCGGCTCGATTTTGTAAAACGCCGCGGTGCGCTGCAGCGACTGACCCGAGACGTTCATGAACTCCATCGGCTTGAGCAGGTGCACCGTCATTGCACCTGGCAGATTCGCCGTCGTCAGCTCGCCGCCGAACTTGCTTCGCCACCGCCCGGCCTTCCAGCGGCGGGCCAATTCGTCCGCCACCAGAAAGCCGATGTTGTGTCGCGTGTCCGCATATTCGGAGCCGGGATTTCCCAGCCCAGCGACGAGCCAAAGAGCGTCGACCGCCATGGCCGGTTACTTCTTTTTGTCCTCCTTGGCGGCTGGAGCGGCTTTGGCGTCTTTGCCGGCCGGTGCCTTGGCGTCCTTGCCAGCGGCGCCCGCAGCGCCCTTGGCACCTTTGGCATCGGCGGCCGGAGCGGCAGCGGCGGTGGCGGCAGCGGCCTCGGCGGCTTCGGCGGCGGCGACATCGACCTTGTCGGCGCGCGGCGCGGTCACGGCGCAAACCGTCTGGCCCGAAGCCATGCGCGCCTTGATGCCCTCACCCAGCTTGAGGTCGCTGACGTGATAGGCCTCGTTCATATTGAGCGCCGTGATGTCGACTTCGATCTTGATCGGGATGCGGTCTGGCGTGCAGGCGATGTCCAGACGGTGCAAAACCTGGTGCATGATGCCGCCTGCCTTGACGCCTTCGGCCTTGCCAATGAGCACGATCGGCACCACGGCGTGGACGTCTTTGTCGGCCTGAACGCGGACGAAGTCGGCGTGCGTCAGATCGCCGCGCAGGGCGTCCTTCTGATGATCGCGGACCATCACCAAGAGGTCCTGGTCGCCCGACGGCGTGCCGGAGATCTTGAGCTGGATGAGCGTGTTGGTCTTCTTGGCCGGATCGAGCGCACGGAGCAGCGCCTTCGGATCGAGCGTGATGCTGAACGGCTCGCCCGCCCCGCCGTAGATGACCGCGGGGATTTTGCCGTCGGCACGCAGCCGGCGGACGTTGGTCTTGCCGGTTTCGCTGCGGTACTGGGCGTCGAGCTTGCCGACCGAAGCCGTCGTCTCTTTGTTTCTCTCGGTATGCATAATTCCGTTCCTTTGCGTTGGGCCTGCCCGCGTCGTCGGCGAGTCAGGGTCCGGCCTCATTTTGCCGGGCTAGATAAAGAGACTCGAAATGCTGTCTCCGTGGTGAATGCGCTTGATGGCCTCGCCCAAAAGTCGGGCGACCGAAAGTTGGCGAACCTTCTTGCACGCTTTGCCCGCTTCGCCAAGTGGGATCGTATCGGTCACGATGATCTCGGTCAGCGGCGAGTCGTCAATTCGCTTGATTGCCGGGCCGGAAAGCACCGCATGCGTGGCGCACGCGCTGACGCTCTTGGCGCCGGCCCCCATGATCGCCACCGCCGCCGAGGTGAGCGTGCCGGCCGTGTCGATCATGTCGTCGATGATCACCGCGTTCTTGCCGCGGACGTCGCCGATGATGTTCATGACCTCGGACTCGTTGGCCCGCTCGCGTCGCTTGTCGATGATCGCCAGCCCGGCATTGAGCCGCTTGGAGTAGGCGCGTGCGCGCTCGACGCCGCCGGCGTCCGGCGAGACCAGAACGGTGTCCTGCCCGTGCAGCTGGTGCTGCCGCAGATAGTCGAGCATGACCGGCATGGCGTAGAGGTGGTCGACCGGAATGTCGAAAAAGCCCTGGATCTGCCCGGCGTGAAGGTCGACCGTCACGACGCGATCGGCGCCGGCGGCGGTGATCAGATCGGCGACCAGCTTGGCCGAGATCGGCGTGCGCGGCTTGACCTTGCGATCCTGACGGGCGTAGCCGAAGTAGGGGATGACGGCGATGATCGACCCGGCCGACGCGCGCTTGAGCGCATCGATCATGATCAGGAGCTCCATCAGGTTCTGATTCACCGGCAGACAGGTCGGCTGCACGACGAAGCAGTTCACGCCGCGGACGTTCTCGCCGATCTCGACGAAGATCTCACCGTCGGAGAAGGTCGTCACCTCGGCCCGGCCGAGGCGCACCTCGACGCATTTGCACATGGCCTCGGCCAGATCGCGGTTGGCATTTCCCGAAAAAATGGAGAGCGCTTTGATCATCGGGAAATCCTCCGTCGGTGGCGACTAAGTCAGTCGGCCAATGGGTTGGGGCGGTAGGATTCGAACCTACGAATGCGGGTACCAAAAACCCGTGACTTACCGCTTGTCGACGCCCCAATTGGTGCAAAAAAAGGTCCTGAAGACGGCGCGATCTAGCACCCGCGTTTCGGCCTTGTCAAGACGCGCTCCGTCGACTGACGCCGCAGTCACCGGTGAGTCAGCGGCCCGTCCGGGGGCCTGTTATAATGTCTACCCTGTGAAGCGCTGTCCGGCCTGCGATACCTCTTGCATCGATAGCCACCGGCACTGCCCGAGCTGTGGGGCCGACGTCGCGCATGCCACCATGAGTGACGGCGACCCCTATCTGGGGTCGACGCTGTCGGGCAAGTACCGGCTGGTCGAGCTCATCGGGACCGGGGCCATGGGGAGGGTCTATCGCGCGCAGCACCTGTCGCTCGAGTCGGAGGTGGCGGTCAAGGTGCTCAACCCCGAGCTGGCCGGCGATCCTCAAACGGTGCGCCGGTTTCAGACCGAGGCGCGCGCGGCCAGTCGGCTGCGCCACCCGAATACGATTCAGATTCTCGACTTCGGGCAGGCGGACTCGGGCGTGCTGTTCTTGGTGATGGAGTATCTGCGCGGCCGGACGCTGGCCAGCGTCATCGAAGAGGAGCGGATGACACCGCGGCGGATTCGCGATCTCCTCGGGCAGGCGCTGGCTGCGCTCGACGAGGCGCATGCGATGGGCGTGGTCCACCGCGACTTTAAGCCGGAGAACATTTTCATCGAGATGCTGCGCACCGGAAAAGAGCACGTCAAGGTGCTCGATTTCGGCATCGCCAAGCTGCGCGGCGAGTCCGACCCCAACCTGACCTCGCGCGGCGCAGTGTGCGGCACGCCCGAGTACATGAGCCCGGAGCAGATTCGCGGCGAGGAGCTCGACGCGCGCTCGGATGTGTATGCCGCCGGCGTGGTGCTCTACGAGATGCTGACCCAGTCGCGGCCGTTCGAGACGCACGGCGCGGTGATCGAGATCTTGCAGGCGCACTTGACGCAAAAGCCGGTGCCGCCGCGACAGCGTCGGCCAGACTGGGACATCCCGTCGGTGCTCGAAGAGGTGTGCCTGAAGGCGCTGGCCAAGGTCACCAGCGATCGCTATCGCTCGGCGGCCGAGCTCCGGGCGGCACTCGAAGCGGCGGAGCGCAGCTCGAGCGGCGAGCGGTGCAAGCTGTGCGGCGCTGAGGTTGCGCGCAGCTCGCGCTTTTGTCCCGAGTGCGGGACTGGGCTGTACGACGATAATCCGCCCTCGGCGCTGGCCGCGCCACGTGGGTCGGACAGTGGCGTGTCGACGGCCGCGCTGCCGCTGCCCCTGCCGCTGCCCATCGTCGGCCGGCGTGCGATCATCGATCGGTTGCGCGCGCTCGACGGTGAGGGCGTCCTGGTGGTCGGCGGTCCGGGCAGTGGAAAGTCGGCGCTGATCGCGCAGCTGGTCGCGGCCGAGCGCTCGCGCGACCGCACCGTGCTGGCCGGCGGCCGCGATCCAACCGGCGCGATGCGGCCGCTCTATCCAATACGCGAGGCGCTGTCACAGCGACTCGGCGTCCGGCTCCGGCCGACGCTCGACGAGCTGCGCGTGGCGCTGGCCGGTCGGAGCGCGGATCTCGTCGGGCTGGGCGAGCTGTTCGGCTGCCGTGTGGCCAAGGACGTGCCGCGCCCGGTGCGCGAGCGCGAGCTCGAAG
>JBBQIO010000324.1:0-5174 GCA_038325015.1 Polyangia bacterium | reverse complement strand
ATCCGGGAAGCTGCGCCAAGTAGCTCTGCGCCGCTGGCGCGACATTTCCCACCGGCAATTTGTTGAATACGCCATTGACCGAATCGACGACGCTAGCGGCGCTGAGTGAGGCGGCCATCAATCCGGTGCGCGCTCGGCTCCAAGCCGCCAGCGCCCGCTCGGTCGGCAATCCCGATTCGCCGGCAAATCGGCCGAAGTGGGAACGCGCGACATCCAAAGCCGAGGCGAAGCCATGGGCGAGCAGCGTGTGCGCATCGTCGACTTCCGGGGCCACCGCCGAAATGCGTTGGTACGATTTGAGCGTCTCAAGCACCATCGCTTGGTCATCCGCATTCGCGCTGGATGAGGCCAATCCCAAGGTGGCGATATCCGCACTATTCGCCGATAGATCAATGGACACCAACGGCGTATTGGCCAGGTTGGTCAGCGCCGCATGAACCAAATCAATTCGCCGGGCGATCTCCGTTGCGGGGCTGGTGGTGTTCGCTCGGGCAGTATCCGGGGCCAGTGCGGCAATTTTAAGCCCCGGATATAGACGGTCGAGGGCACTCGGTGTGGCGCCGCTAGTCGACGTCGGCAAGCGGCCAAGAAACGCGACCGTCGGACTCAAGGCAGCAAACCGCGAAGCCAGTGCGCGCGCTGTCTCGTCCACGGAGCTACCGGGCGCTAGCAAATTCGGTGCTGTTTTCAAGAAGGCGGTCCAATCGCTGGTCGATAGTCGCCCGAGCTCGGCCGCGGTTTCCGGCGCTCGGTTTCCCAGCGTCGCAAAAACATGCGACCCGACAGCCGAGGCCAAGGCAGAGTTGCCGTCGGTCAAGGTGTAGAGCGAAGCGGAAAGACCGATCCGATGGGCATCACTCTTCGTGAGCTTCGACTCGGCGACCAGTCCGGCCAAGGCGGCTTGATTGACGGGCGTATTGAGGAGAGTAATGACCTCGGCCGCCGCCCGGTTGACTCCGGCGATTTTGGTAATTTCGCGTAATTCCGCCGCCGCTACGAGTGGCGCAACGGCCGGATGGGAGGCCACCGGTTGCTGCGGTTTGAAGCCTGGTTTCCGACGTCGAGCTTCTGCCAACAGCTGAGCGACAAGCTTTTTCTCTATACGGTGCTGCACCAGTCGTTCTGCAAACGACTCCAATAAATCGTCGTCGTTAGGTTGCAGATCGCTCATATCGAGGGAGGAGCGGAGCTCGTCGGGAAGCTGAGCCAAAACTGGACCGAGCCAGTCCCCGGCGTGCTCTGCCACGAGCCGCTCTAGCTGCCAAGCCAGCCCGGGATCTTTGGTGCTGATCTGCCCAATGGTCGAGTGACGCAAGGCCAGCAGCGAGCGGAGCAACGTTTCGTCCATGTCTCTCTCTTGGTGATCGACCGACCAAGACGGCGCAATCCGCAGTCGAGACGGCAGAACGGTCTAAGCAGTGTGCGCTGTATACTTCGACGCGAGATGCTGACAGAGTATGCTGTTATTGTCATTAGCGAGAGAGGCATGCTGATCTCTCGCGGCCCCGCGATTGCTTGGCGAACGAGGAAATGGCGTGCCCTACGACGAGAAGACAGCGGACAACGCGGCCGCCTCCGATAATCCGAGTCCGCTCCCCACGCCGACGCTGCCCAAGGGCGGGGGCGCCATCCGCAGCATCGGTGAGAAATTCTCTGCCAACCCGGCCACCGGCGCTGGCGCCTTTGATATTCCGGTTTTCACCTCGCCCGGTCGCGGAGGGTTTCATCCGGAGCTAGCGCTGGGATACAGCTCGGGCCAAGGGAACGGTCCCTTTGGAATGGGCTGGCGGCTCTCGGTTCCGCGCATCAGCCGGAAGACGGACAAAGGCTTACCCCGTTACATCGACGGCGTCGCGCAAGATTCCGATACGTTCATTCTTTCGGGCGCCGAAGATCTGGTGCCGCTCCTCGACGACTCGACCGGGAGCTGGGTGCGAGATCAGCGCGCGGTTATGGACGCAAACGGTGACCAATTTACCGTACTGCGCTACCGGCCGCGCGTCGACTCGACTCACGCCTTGATTGAACGGTGGGTCCGGCGCTCGGACGGCGATATTCACTGGCGCTCGATTACCAGAGACAACATCACCTCGATCTTCGGACGGTCGGCCGGCGCCCGCCTCGCCGACCCCAGCGCACCCCGGCGAATCTTTTCCTGGCTTCTCGAACAGACGCTCGACAACAAAGGCAATGTCATTGCCTATGAGTACGTTGCCGAAGACCAACTCAACTTAGACCCGTCCCTCGGCTTTGAGCGAATCCGCGCCGTCGCAAATATCTATTTGAAGACTATTTCGTACGGAAATCGACGGCCGGGCGTCGCCGGGGACTGGCTGTTCCGCGTGCAGCTCGACTACGGCGAGCTCGATGACGCCGATCCAGTCAATGGTCCAGTCGGCCTGTGGCCCGGCCGGGTTGATCCGTTTTCCGATTTTCGCGCGGCCTTCGAGGTACGCACCTACCGCCTATGCCGCCGCATTCTCATGCTCCACGATTTTGCCGAGCTGGGAAGCGGTTGGACCGTGGTCCGCTCCACGGAGCTCAGTTACCGACCAAATCCGATTGCCACCACTGTGCAGTCGGTTACGCAGCGTGGTTGGCAGCGCCAGCTCGACGGTAGTTACACGACTTCCGCGCTGCCCCCCGTCGAGCTCGAATACTCCCAAGCGGTGATCGAGCCCGAGCTGCACACGGTCGATGAGGCCAGCTTGGCCGGCTTACCCATCGGCGTCGACGGCAAACAATATCGACTGATCGACCTGGATGGCGAGGGGCTGCCCGGCGTGCTCACTGAGCAGGGCGGAGCGCTGTTCTACGCTCGCAATCACGGCGGCGGACACCTCGGACCGATGGCACTTCTGGCCAGCCAACCGTCGCTTGCCGCGCTCGGGACAGGCGGCCAGCAGATCACCGATCTCGATGGCAGCGGCAATCAATTTCTGGTGCAGCTGGGCGACCCGCCGACCGGTTATTACGAGCGCTGCGGCACCGGCTGGACGAATTTTCGTCCCTTCGCGTCGCTCCCCAACCTGCCGTTTGGCGGTCCTGCCTTGAAGTATCTCGATCTCGACGGTGACGGCCTGCCCGACGTACTCCAGCCCGAAGGAGAGCTGTTTCGCTGGTGGCCGTCCCTGGGCAAAGGCGGGTACGGCGCCGAGGAGCGCGCGTTACTGGAGCCAAACGAGCAAGCGGCGCCATTCGTCGTATGGAACGACGCGCGGCAAGCGATCTTGATTGCCGACATGACCGGCGATGGTCTGTCCGACATCGTTCGCATTACCAACGGTGGTGTCAGCTACTGGCCCAATCGCGGATATGGTCAGTTCGGCGCCAAGGTCACGATGCGCGACGCGCCGCAGCTGGCCTCGCCGGAGACCTTCAATCCCGAGTATCTGCGACTGGCCGATATCGACGGGTCTGGAACCGCCGACCTCCTCTATCTGGAAGTGGGCGCGGTCCGCGTCTGGCTCAATCAGGCGGGCAATGGCTACGGCGCCGAGACGCGCGTGCCCTTCCCGTCACCCGCGAATAACTCGGTCACGGTGAGCGATTTTCTGGGAAAGGGCACGGCCTGCTTGGTCTGGTCGTCGCCGCTGCCCGGTCATCAAGGCACGCAGCTCCGCTATCTCGATTTGATGAGCGGCACCAAGCCCTATCTCCTGACATCGGTCAACAACAACCTCGGTGCGACGACCACCATCAACTATGCGCCGTCGACGACCTACTACTTGGCCGACCGTGCCGCCGGCCTCCCGTGGGTGACCAAGCTGCCGTTCGTGGTGCAGGTCGTCGCCAGCGTTGACGTCGACGAGAGCGTCACCAAAACCAAGATGGCCACCACCTATCGCTATCACCACGGCCACTACGATGGCATCGAGCGCGAATTCGCCGGCTTCGGGATGGTCGAGCAACAGGACGCCGAGACGCTGCAAGAGTCGGCGACGAACTCGATTGCCTATACGGCGCCCAAGCTGACCAAGTCGTGGTTTCACACCGGTGCGTTCTTCGACGCTGAAACGGTCGCCAAGCAGTACGCGGGCGAATATAGCCTCGACTTCCCCGAGCTGATTCCGGACTCGCTCATGCCCGCCGGCATCACACCCGAAGAGGCCCGTGAAGCTGCCCGAGCGTTGCGCGGCCACATCCTTCGTCAAGAGGTCTACGGTCTCGACAACTCGGGACTCGATGAGCATCCGTACACAATCACCGAGACCAATTACGCCGTGCGCTGGCTACAGCCGCGAGCGACCAATCGTTACGGCTCGTTCGACGTCGTCGCGCGCGAGACGCTGACCGCTTGCACCGAGCGCAATCCAGCCGACCCACGACTCGAGCACGATTTCACGCTTACCATCGACCCATTCGGCAATGTCATCGAAGGCGTGCATGTCGCGTACGGGCGTACCGGCGGCACCGGAGCGCAGGGGCAGACCCTGGTTACGGGCGCCTACCGCCAATATGTTCCGCCGCTCCTGCCCCCGTCCGGCTCCGTCGCCGACCCCAGCTACTACCGCATCGATCTGCTGCGAAGCACGCTGAGTTATGAGGTTACGGGGCTCACGCCAACGACCGCCCAACGCTTTTCGTTCGCCGATCTAGCGAAGCAAATTGCTTCTGTGAAGAGTTCCGTACCCGTCGATTTCGCGGGCCGGATGCCAATGGGTACGGCAACTGTGCCTGCCCCGCCAGCGTGGCGTATCTTCGAACAGACCAACCTCATTTATCGCGGCGACGACACCTCCTCTGAGGAGATGCAAGCCCTCGGACTCGTCGTCCAAACGCAGCGCGCGGCGCTGACCCCTCAGCTGGCAGCCGCGGTCTATCCAACGCCACCGGCGAAGAGCTTCACGGCCCAGGGCTACATCAACGCTCAAGGACTTTGGTGGGCGCCCTCCGGCATGGCGGCCTACGACGAAACCCAGTTTTATTTGCCGGTCGGATTTACCGATCCGTTCGGCAATATCAGCCGGCTTACGTACGACAACTATTCGCTCTTGCCACTCGCCGCGCTGAGCGCGACCAACAGTGCGACATACGCGACAACGATATCGGTCGAGAACGACTACCGAGTTTTGGCGCCAACGCTGATTATCGATACCAACAAGAATCGAACCCAAGCTCAGTTCGATGCGCTCGGCCGCGTCACTCATATGTGGGCGATGGGTAAGACGGGA
>JBBQIO010000323.1:0-5174 GCA_038325015.1 Polyangia bacterium | reverse complement strand
GCCGACCGGGGATGCGCGTCCTCATCGTCGACAAACCGGAGCGCACGCAGTCGCAGATCTTGTTCGGCCAGCCGGCGCTGGCGTGGTCCGACCCCGATTTTTTCCCGCTGCAGGTCGCGACCACGGCCTTCGGCGGCACCTTCACCGCGCGGCTGATGAACGAGGTCCGCAGCAAGCGCGGACTGTCGTACGGCGCTTCGGCGCGGCTCGGCCACGGGCGCGGCGAAAAGGCCTTGGTCGGCCACGTTTTTCCGTCGCTGGCACAGACCTCCGAGACGCTCGCGCTGGTGCTCGAGCTGTGGAGCACGTGGGTCAAAGACGGCCTGACCGAGGCCGAGGTCGAGTTCGCGCGCGGCTACCTGGCTGCCGGTTTCGCCTTTCATCTGGCAACGCCGGAAGATCGACTCGATCTGGAGGTCGCGGTGCGCACCGCCGGGATCGATCGCAACTATCGGCACAACTATGTCGAACGCACGCTGGCTGTGACTCCGGACGACGTGCGACGCGCGATGACCGCGCATCTGACGGCGCGCGATCTTCAAGTGGTGCTGGTCTCGACCGCCGAAGAGCTCCTGCCGATGCTCGACAAAAGCGGTGTTTTGGCCGGCGCGACCGTCGACGTAGTTCCGTTTGACAGTTATTGAGTCGAGGAGAACGACGATGATTCAGTTCTTGTTCGGTGAGGAGCCGTTTCATCAAGAGCCGGGGCTGGTGCGCTGGCGCTACGTGGTCAAGCCCGAGCACTTCAATCCAGCGGGAACGCTACATGGCGGCGTCCTTTCCACGATCCTCGATGGCGCGATGGGCCACGCGGTGTTCACCCGCTTGATCGAAACGCCGGGCACCTTTTCCGCGGCCATCAATCTGCACGTCGACTTCCTGTTCGCCACCCGCGAGCCGGGCGCGACGCTGACCATCGAAGCCAAAGTGGTCCAGATCGGCAAGCGCATCGCATTCACCGAGGGCACGGTGATCAATGCCGAAGGGCGAGCGCTGGCTCGCGCCTCGGGCAGCCACGCCATCCTCACGCGAACCTGACGCGCCTACCGCTATTTCCACCACACCGAGAGCGACGCGAAGTCGAGCTGCTTGAGCTCGGTTCCGACGGGCAAGCTCAGGCGCACGTCATTGCTGCCCGCGTGGGCGCAGCTCACGGGAACGACCGCGCGATAGTTAGCGCCTATCGGGTGCGCCTCCAGCGCGCAGCCATTCCACTGCACCGGGACCGTCGGTTGCCCAGAAAAACGCCCGACCAGATCGACGCGAAATGGCTCCCGGGCAAACAGATCGACCATCAGCCGCACTGGGCCGGTCACGCGCGCTGGCCCGGTGTCCGTGATGGCCAGCCCGGCGACCGCGTTGGCGTGTCGCAGGCGGTCGAGCACCAGCGAGGGGGTAAGGACGTTAGCGCGCCATTGCGGATCGCGCTCGAGCAAGAAGCCGCCCGCCACGCCGTCGAATGTCGAAACCGGAACATGATGATAGAGCGCGTACAGCCAACCTGCCGGCTGCGCCAATGGAAAACCGAAGCGATCGGCACGGTCGGCCCACGTACGCGGCCAGTGCGCCTCCTGGAGAAATTTGCCCAGCGTGCGCGGGTAAGCACCCGAGGATGCGAGCCAGTGATTGCGCACAAGCTCCATGCAATAGAGGTTGACCAGAGCACACAGGACGACCAAGCCATGCAGGATCTGGCGCGCGCGCCGACCGTCCAGACGGGCCGAGGCCACGGCTACACCGAGCCCGAGCAGCAAGGCGCCATCGGATAGGCGGCGAGCGCCGTAGGCATATCCGGCGGTCGGCTGCCAAGCGCAGGCAATGACGTAGACCTCGACGGCAAATACGACCAAGAGTGCGATGCGCAGCCGTGCTGCACCCCGGCCCACGACCAAGCCGACGCTCGCCAGGTACGCCAGCGGCGTCCAGCAGAACAGCCCGCCACGCGTCGAGAACAGCACCACGATGACGAACGGCTCGGCGAGCCGCAGCGGCTCCTGCTGCGCCGGATGGAACTCGCCGGAATACACGTACCAGACCCATAGCTGCGGCGTGATTGTCAGCGCGAAGACCGCGCCGAGCACCAGTGCCCCGACGATCACGCGCCGCCGCTCTGGACCGCGCGCAAGGGCGACGAGCAGCTCGCCGGCCACCGGCAGAAGATAGAGTACCTCTTGCGGCCGCATCATCACGGCGAGCCCACCGAGCGCACCCAGCCAGGCAAACCGCGCCGCGTCCCGCCGCCCGAAAGTGCGGTCCCAATACTCGATCAGCACCGCGATGACGGCAAAGGCCGCGCCGTGCTGATAGAGCGGCTGCGTTACGGCGTACCAGGCCAGCGGGGTGCACCATAGTGCGGCGATGACACCGACACGCGCGGCCGCCGCCGACCCCGTGCTGCGTTGCAGCAAAATGTACGTGGCACGGCATCCCCAGAGCACCGCCGCGAGCGTGCCCAGGCCGCAGAACCACGCGAAGAACGGCTCGCTGCCGTCGAGCACCGGGCCGCCGAACAGGTGACCGATGGCCGCCAAGCCCAAAGCAAAAACGTAGGTCGGCACCCACAGAAAGACCGGCCCGATGGGCCAGCGGTTGGGCATGAAATGGTAGGGACCCTGCCGACCGAATTCGCGCACGTACTCGGGAATGACCGCGCTCATGTCGAGCGTGTGGTGCAGGACCAGTGCACGGAGAGACTGCAGCTCGAACCAGCCGTCGCCCGACGCCTTGCCCTGAAAAACTCCGCGCGTGCTGACGTAGTAGACGACGAGCAGCAGCATCGCCGCGCCTAGCCAGGGATCACCGACCGCGAGTCGGTCGAGGACGCAACGGTACGCGCGCCCAAAACGCGTGTCGGGCGGGTTCATGGCGTGGCGGCGACGACACAGTTGCGGCCGGCTTGTTGCGCCGACAAGAGGGCCCCTTCGGCCGCGCCGAGGAGCTCGGCGGTGGTGCAATTGCGGGTCGGATCGGCGAGCGAGACGCCGACCGAAAGCGTGATCGCGACCGGCGTCTCGGACGTCCCCAGCTCCGAGCGGCCAATCTGCCGCCGCAACCGGTCCCCAAGCCCGACGGCCTGCCGCTCGCCGATGTGCCGGACCAGCACCGCGAAGCGCTGCCCGTCGTAGCGCGCCACGAGATCCTCGGAGCGCAGCGCGCCGCGGAGCAGCTCGACCAACCGCTTGAGAACGGCGTCCCCGGCCGCCAGGCCAACACGATCGTTGACCGCGCGAAAACGATCGATGTCGAACAAGATGAGCGCCAAAAGCTGCTGATGCCGCTCGGCAAAGCGCAGCTCGGCGGCGAGGCGCAACAGCAGGTAGTGCCGGTTGAACGCGCCGGTCAGTGGATCGCGCAGCACAGAGTCGAGGAGCTGCCGCTGCGCTCGCTCCTCCATCTCGTCGAGATACACGAAGCGCAGCACCGTCGTCTGACCGATGCGGATCTTCATGCCCGAGTGGAGGTCGTTCTCCTTGATGCGCTCGCCGTCAACGAACACGCCGTTGACCGAGCCCAGATCGGTAATCACTGCCCGCGTGCCGTCGAAGCTGACGCGCGCGTGGCGGCGGGACACGCCCTCGTCGTCACCGAGGCGGAGCTGCGTGTCGAGGCCGCGGCCGATGACCAGCTCGTTATCGACGGCGAAGACCTCGCCCAAGCGCGGGCCGGCGAGCGCTAGCAGGCAAGGTCGGCGGCGACCGATCGCGCCCGGTCCGATCACCAATGGGGTCAGCGTGATCTCGTCAGCGGGCGGCGCTGTCATCTGCCGGGAAATGCTACCACGCGCTCACCGGCGTGCCGCGTGGGGCCCGGCAAGCGCGGTGAACGACTCGGCCAGCACGCTGCGTGCCTGCGCCGGGCGATTGGTGATCACGCCATCGACGCCGAGCGCCGACAAAAACCGCAGCTCGGCGGGGTGGTCGACGGTCCAGACGTGCACCGCGTAGCCGCCTTTGCGCCAGCGATCGAGCTCCACCTGATCGACGAGCGCGGCCGCGGGGTGAAGCGCCAGCGGTCGCACCGCTGCCGCCGCCCACGCGCGACGAAACGGCAACGACTGCTCGATGTCGAAGAGCAGCCCGGTGGCGACGTGCGGCGCGACCCGGCGAAAGCGCCACAGCAGCATCGGATCGAACGACGAGACCAGCACGCGCTCGCCGGCGTTGTGCCGCGCCACGATCTCGCCGACCTCGCGGGCCAGCCCATCGTCCTTGACGCGACCGGCCATCGCCGGCGCGGTCTTGAGCTCGACGTTGATCAAGAGCGGACGGAGATCGGCGCTGGCCAGCACCTCGTGGAGCAGTGGGATCGGCTCGCCATGCACGCGTACCTTTTGCAGTGCAGCATAATCGAGCTCGGCGATGCGCTCGGGCCGGCCGCCCAGGCGGGCGAGGTCGTAGTCGTGGAACACCACCACTTCGCCGGAGCGGCAGCGCATGACGTCGAGCTCGATGCCGTCTGCGCCCTGGTGAGCGGCCAGAAGAAAGGCGGCCATGGTGTTCTCCGGCGCGTCGGCCGAGGCGCCGCGATGGCCGATAACCAGCGGCCGCAGATGTCTCCCCCACCGCCTCACGACAGGTCCCAGGCCGGGAGCAGGCCGGCGACGTCGACGCTGATATCGTGGCGCGCGAAGGCGGCGGCAAACGTGGCGGTCTCGGAGCGCAGCACGCGTGCAGCGGATTCGTATCCGTGACGCAGCATGCGACGGCGCGAATCGAAATTCATCGGGTTTTCCATAAAAAGCTCGTTTTCCTCTTCTTGAGGCTGAATGAGCAAGAAGCTAGTTTTGGGAAATTGCGCCCGATAGCGATTCAAGCCCTGCGCCAGCTTGGTCGCCGTCGACATGCGATTGGCCTGGTTCCACACCGAGACCAGCCCGAGGTCACGCAGGTGCATTGGCGTGCCGAACATCCCCCCGCTCTCGCGATCCGGATCGTTGCGCACCGGGACCAGCGGATTGACCACCAGCACCACATCAGCCCCGTGATGCACGGCCACGTCGGCGTGCTCGACCTTGCCAACCGCGCCGTCGAGATAGTCGCGCCCGCGCCAGCGCACCGGCTCGAAAAAGATGGGAATCGCCGACGAGGCGCAGATCGCGCGCGCCACCGGAATGTCGGTGTGGCCAGGCTCGCCAAAGACCACACGATGGCCCGAATCGAGATCGTTGGCCGTGA
>JBBQIO010000322.1:0-5184 GCA_038325015.1 Polyangia bacterium | reverse complement strand
GGCGGTCTAAAAGCTCGTCGAGGCCGAGCATCTGCGCCGCCTCGGCCACGCGCAGCTTGATTTCGTGCGGGTCGGTCTTGCGCATCTTGAGTCCGAACGCGAGATTTTCGCGCACCGACAGATGCGGGTAGAGCGCGTAGCTCTGGAACACCATCGCGATGTCGCGATCGCGTGGCGCGCGCGAGGTGACCTCGACGCCGTCGATGGCAATGCTGCCCGAGGTCGGATGGTCGAGCCCGGCGACGCAGCGCAACAGCGTCGACTTGCCGCACCCCGAGGGGCCGACGAGGACCAGGAGCTCGCCGTCGGCGATCTCGAGCGAGATGTCGCGCAGCACCGGTGTCGTGCCGTACGAGCGGTGCAGATGGGTGATGGTGACCGCGGCCACGACAGAATTATTGCGGCAACTTGAGCGGAACGATTGCGTTGGTCGGCACCAGCACGCGCACGCCGCGCGCCGGCACCTGCACCGTCGCAGCCCCACCGGCACCGACGGTAAAGACAGCGGTTGGATCTCCGACGGGCAGGAGCACATCGGTCAAGGAGGTGCCGGCGGCAAAACTCGTGATCATCGGCCCGCCACCGAGCGCGGCTGCCGAGGTCTCCGACTGCTTGGTGTCCGACGTGTTGACCACGACCAGCACACGCCCCGACGTCGCGGCGTCGAAACGCTCGAATGCCAGGATCCCGGCATCCTCCTCGGTGGCGACCCGCGCCGTCGTCCATTTGATCTGAAGGTCGCCGTGCCGAAGCGGCGCATACGCTTTACGCACCGCGATCAGGAGCTGGATCCACTTGAAGGTCGGCCCGTTGGTCCGGTAGCCGGTCTCCCACAGATCTTCGCGGTTGGTCGGATCGTTGCCGCCGTTGAATTCCTGCTCCGTGCCGTAATAGATGCACGGGATGCCGTCCTCGGTCAGAAGATATCCGAGCGCGCTCTGCAGCGCCGGCACCGACGGCTTGTCGTACAAAAAGCGCGGCACGTCGTGGTTGTCGAGGAAGTTGATGAGCGCGTCCTGCGGTGCCACGCCGATGCCGCCGGTGGGCGCGACCGCGCTGTAGTTGACCTGCTTGGCGTTGAATTGATCTTGCACCGCCGTCGTCGGTCCGCCGTACTTGAAGACGTTGTCGAAGACGTTGAACTTCTGTGCGAAGTAGACCACCGAGTCGACCTCGTCGTTCATCGTGTAGCTGCCGTCGAGCTGATCCGAGCCGTCGAACGATTCGCCGAACATCAGGAACTTGGGCTTGGGCACGCTCAGTGGCGGCACGATGTCGTCGGGCGGGATCGGCCGCGGCGACACCGCGCTGGCTGGATAGGGATGCAGCGTCGGATCACCGAGCTCGCCTGTGCCCGCGGTGTACTGCCGGATGGTCGGGCAGAACGTCTGCCAGAACGGATGGTCGACGTGCTTGAGCGTATCGATGCGAAAGCCGTCGAAGTCGCCGGCTGCAATCCAGCGCGCAAACACAGCGGTCAGCGCCGCCGTCACGTCCGGCCGCTCGGTCGCCAGATCTTTAAGCCCGCCTGGGAAGTCGCCGGTCAGCACCTGGTCGCGCTGGCCGTAGTCGGTGATGCGCCCTTTTCTGTGATACCAGTCTTGCCGGTTGAACAGCGTCTGCAGCCCGGGATTGTCGAAGCGATCGGCATTGCTGCCCGGTAGCGTCGGCTCGCGGTCGATGGCCGCGTCGTGCACCCAACGAATCTGCGCCGGGCCGGAAAAGCCGAGTGACGTGTAGCCGCGAACCCCTTTGGGATCGTAGTCCGGGTCGTACTCGTTGATGTGCGTGATCGTCGCCGGGCTTGGGCAGGGCTGGGTATTGGCCGGCGGCTGCTCGCCGCAGCCGGCGCCGTAGACGTCGTTGTCCGCCGAGCCGTTGCCGTTGATGTCGTAGTAAAAAAGCTGCGCAACGTGATTGGCAACAATATCGAGAATGACCTTGAAACCGGCGGCATGCGCTTTTTGGGTCATTTCCCGAAGAATATCGAGATCTCCAAAGTGTGGGTTGACATGCTCGAAGTCCTGCTGCCAGTAGCCGTGGTAGCTGTCGAACCCGGAGTCGGACTCGAGGTTGCGCAGCACCGGGGAGATCCACAGCGCGGTCACACCCAGCTTTTTCAGGTAGTCGAGGTGGTCGATGATCCCCTGCCAGTCGCCGCCCTGGTAGAGGCCGAGCACGCCCGGCACGATGTTGACGTCGTTATTGAGGTCGCCGTCGCCGAAGCGGTCGACCATGATCTGGTAGATGACCTCGTCGCGCCAGTCGCCGGTCACGCCGGGCGTGGTCTTCCAGCCAGTGTCGACGGGTAGCGCGCCAGGACCGCACCCGGCGGCAAGCAGTAACCCCAGCGCCAGGATCGCGCCTCTCATCGGTAACTCGAGTTGAACCACCACTCGACTCCTAGTCCAAGGTAGTGAACCGTCGACTGCCCATAGCGGTAGTCGCTGGGGTCGTACAGAGCCACGCGCGCGTCCTGGTTGACCGCCGACACGGTGTAGATGATGTACAGCTGCGGCCGGCTGTAGGTACCGGGCCCAAGCGGCGCCACCAGCGGCAGTACCGAGGCGCGGAAGACTTGCGGCGTCAGCACGCGGCCGGCGACGTAGTCGATGCCGTCGGCGCGCCGCGCTTGATAGCTGAGCTCGAACGAGGTGTGAAAATATTTGGTCCAGTAGATGTGCGGCCGGGCGGCGATGATGCCCTCGGTGTAGCTGTTGGGCGTGTAGGTGGTCTGCGTCGCGTCGCGAAAGCGGCGAATGTAGCCGGCGAGCATGACGCCGACCCAGCGCGACTCCCAGTTGGCGGAAAAGGCGCCGACGATTTCGAGCGCGTCGCTCACGCGGCGGGTCGGGTCGAGGCCGGTCGGCACCGTCAATTCGCCGTACGCCGCCAACCCGCCGGCGACGCGCAGCCACAGATTCAAAAATACGTACGGCCGCAGCCAGCCGCCGAGCTGCGCGCCCGCGACCCAGCCCCGGTCGGCCGGCAGCGATTGCTTGAGCAGGCTGGTCGGGTCGGTGTAGCTGCCTGAAGGCAACGCGTGAATTTCGCCATAGAGCGAGATTTTGCCGCCGGGCAGCGCGCCGAATTGCTTGGTCAACTTGAGCGACGAGACGAACCGCGGCCGATCGAGCACGGTCGCTGATCCCGCCGGGCCGAGGCCGCGCGGCGGCACCGACAGGGTCTCGTACTGGTACAGATCGTCGAGCCGGTTGAGGCCGGCGTGCAGTGCCACTTCCCACTTGTTGCGCTCGTAGGAAAAGCCGCCGCCGACCGTATTGAGATTGTCGAGCGGCCAGTAATCGAAAAGATAGATGTCGTCGCCTCGGTACATGCGCGAGCCGACCCATAGTCGCAAGCCGGTCGCGCCGACGTTCTGCGTCTCGACGTAGGCGTTGCGCAACACGAAGTGCGACTGGACCGAGCCCGAGTAGTGGAACAGATCGCCCGAAGCGAATGCCGGGGCGAGCACTACGCGCCAGCGCTTTTCAGGATCGCCACCGACGGTGCGGGAGTAATAAAAATCGGGCTCGATGTAGGGCGCCTCTTCGAGCCGTGAGCCGTGCGATACGACGTTGGTCGAAAAGCCTTCGTGCCCGCGCAGGTCCGAACCGATGCCGACGCGACCGTAGCTGCCGAAGTCGAAACCGGGCGCGCGCTCGACGGGCGGCGGCGGCGAGCCGGGCTCGACGTGAGTCCCCTCGGACGAGCGATTGGTCGGCGTTACGTTGGCGACTGCTGCGGGGCTCGGAGCCGGCTCATCGGCCCGAGCGGGTGAGGGCAAAGCGGCCAGTGCGGCGACCACGACAAAAGGCGCGAGCGCCGCCGGCGCACGGTTCACTTGAGGCTCGGCGAGACGACGATGCGGCTGCCCATCTGCTTGATCACTCCACGGTAAACGGCAGCGATCGCCGCCTGGTGCGCGCGCATCACGTGCGCGTCGCTATCGTGCTCGCTGGCCAGCTCGGTGAAGCTGCGCCCGTGAATCTGCCCGATCTGCTCCTCGATTTTGCCCATGCCGAGGGAGGCGTAGGTCGCGCGGTCGAGGTGCGCATCGATCACGTCCTTGACCCCGCACGGCGGCGTTTTACACGGCTCGACCCAGCGTCCGACGAAATGCAGCGTGCGCAGATCCGGCACTTTGTCGAACGCGGCTTGCGCGGCATTCAAAAACACGGTCATCGCCAGGGTGAACGAAAGCTTGGCCACCCACACATCCGAGCCGTCCTCGGCATAGGGATGGGTGATAGTGACGCCCTTGTCCGGCTCGTCGAGGACGACCATGCGCCCCATCGACTTGTGCAGCGAATCCGGCGGCAGTGCCTCCGCCACCTGCTCGTCGAAATCGAGCGGAATCTTGATGTCGAATACCGGCCCGAGCTGGCCCGTATCCTGGATCACCGAGCCGATCGGCGAGCGCGGCGGCGTCTCGTATTGCGACTTGTTGGAGTAAACATACGCGCCCATGCGCGACGGCGGCGTCTCGGTGCGGGTCTGCAGATGGCGGTACAAAAACTTGAGCGTGGCGTCGAGCTGGCGATGCGTCGGCGGGGCCATCAGCACGTGATATTCGACGCGGTTCGCGGCAGGATCCGTTTGGTCGAGCAGCACCGTGTAGGCCGACGGAGCGTCGGCGGGCGACGAGTCACTGGCCGCCTTGCCGGAGGCTCCGGCGGGCGATTGCGGTGATGACGGACAGGCGGAGAGCAGGGCGGTCAAGACGCCCAGCAGAACGCGACGCATGCGTGTACCTCTTGTGCGCGCGGTTCTAGCCGAGTTCGGAGCGGCGTGTCAAAACCTGTTTCCGCGCCAGTCGATGGCCCAAGCCTCAGCCGCCGAAACGGATCGTCAGCCGTGGCCCGACGTACAGATAGACTGGGACGCGCGACAGGTCGGTGAGCAGCGCGTGGTACTGCGCGATCACTCCGATGGCCACGTTGCGGGTCACAAGATAGTCGAGCCCGAAGCCGGCAGCGATGCCGAATCCCGTCGACGACGGCGCCACGCTCGACCGCGCGCCGAACCCGGGCGCGCCGCGAATCCCGATCGCGCCGATCTGCACGTCGAAGATCGGCACCAGCCGGATGACGTCGAACGTGTAGCTCAATCCGGCCATTGCGGTGAACGCACTCATCGTTCCCGACTTGAGCTTGGACGAGGCCGGCAGCGCGTTCCAGCTCA
>JBBQIO010000321.1:0-5190 GCA_038325015.1 Polyangia bacterium | reverse complement strand
TTGCGCCGCAGCGGGCCGCGCGCAAAAGCGCCGAGTAGGATGAGGTTGCGCACTCGCTCCGGGTGGCGAACCGCGTAGGCGATTGAGAGCGCACCACCCTGCGAGATCCCGAGCAGATCGAACTGGTCGAGCTTGGCCGCGTCGACCACGGCTTCGAGGTCGGCGACCAGCACCTCCAGCGAGGCATCGATGGCCTGACGATCCGAAAGACCGCAGCCGCGCGAGTCGTAACGATGCAGCTGGCTGTGCGCGCCGAGCCGATCGAACCACGGGCGCCAGATCGGCGTCTGCCAGTCGCGATCGATGTTGGTCAGCCAGTGCGCAGCGCGAACCAGCGGAAAGCCGGCGCCGCTGACCGCGTAAGCCAACCGCGTTCCGTCGCCCGATCGCGTGAAGCGAACCTCTTGGTTGAACGTTGCCATGTTTCGACAATAGGGGTTGGCTGCGGCTTCCGCAACACCAGCGCGGCCAAAGAGGCTAGCGTTTTTTCTTGTCGCGCTTCGATTGCGCCGCGAGTTGCAAAAAGAGCGTGATCACCGGGCTCGGGGGGATCGACGTGACAATCGAGTCGCCGAAAAAATTCTGGAACGCCTGGTCCGGATGGCGCTTGAGCTCGCCCACGTGAAAGACGATGTCGTGCGGCTGCGTGAACAGGCGACTCACGTCGAGAAAGCCGGTCGCCAACACCTTGGCCTTGGGCGCGACGGCGCGCGACAGCTCGGCCAGGGGCACGCCCTCTTGGCCGCGGACTACCCGCGAAAGCGCCGCGTCCATGTTGCCCCAGACTGCATAGATCAGCGCGTTGACCTGCGCGGGAAACGGATGGTTGCGCTGCCGCGGATTGGGGATGAGCTCGCGGTCGTCGTCGGTCTCGACGAGATATGCGGCACGCGCGTGATCGAGCTGGTCGAGCGCCGCCAGGGCGAGCGCTTGTGCAGCCAGCATGCTCTTGCCGTCACGCAGGATGACCCGCACTTCGCCAAAGGTCGGGTAGCGCACGCGATGGACGAAGTCCACGTAGTCGTAGGCCAACACGATCTTCAAGAGCGCGTGCTGCAGCGACACCAGCCCGCGCGCCAGCCACAGATCTCCGACGTCGAGGCGAAATGTGGGACGCCGGCGCGGGTCGTTCGGCGGCAGCTTTTTGCCCAGCGCGTCTTTGCGAACCTCCAGCGCTTCATGGTCGCGCGGGCTGTAGTTGCCGTCGCCGTACCAATCGACCTGCCAGCACGCGGGGCAGATTTCGAGGGCAAAATCGGGCTGCGCCGCCGCCGCCAAATCGACATCGACGAGCGTCAGCTGACCATCGATCAGCGTCAGCACATCGCGGAGATATTTCGCGTCGTCGAAGCGCGTCGGCTTGCGGAGATCGGCGGCCAGGTGCTGGCTCAGGCTGATATAGCGGGTCAGCGCCAGGAGGGCGTGTGCCTGTGCGTTGGTTGGCTCACGCACGAGCAGTTGGGCGGCGGCGCTCGCGGCCTCGGGAAGCTGCCCGGCGGCCAA
Source organism: Polyangia bacterium (assembly GCA_038325015.1). GTDB lineage: Bacteria > Myxococcota_A > Polyangia > Palsa-1104 > Palsa-1104 > JBBQIO01. Next base: position 3,687 of record JBBQIO010000321.1, on the reverse strand, counting down.
CTGATTCAGAACCTCGTTGGGCGGCGTGACGGCTGCGGCCGAGCGCGCAAGCAGGAGCACTCCGAGGAGCACCAGGAAACGAGGACCCATCGAGCTGGCGATCATACGTAGCCGGCGCGCGAGATGCGCCCCTTTTTCTACTTCTTGGCCGCGGGCTTGGCCGGGGCCGGAATCTGCTTGGCCTTGGGAAACAGCTTGGCGTATTGGCCGTAACCCTCGACGGTGAGTCGCTCGGCTGGCACGAAGCGCAGCGCAGCGGAGTTGATGCAGTAGCGCTCACCGGTGGGCGCCGGGCCATCGGTAAAGACATGGCCGAGGTGCGAGTCGCCCGACTTGGAGCGCACTTCGACGCGCTCTGCGAGCAGCGAGCTGTCCTTCTTGTCGACGATGTTGGCCTTCTCCAAGGGGGCGGTGAAGCTCGGCCAGCCGCTGCCCGAATCGAATTTTTCGCGTGACGAAAAGAGCGGCTCACCCGAAACCACATCGACGTAGATCCCGTCGGCGTGGTTGTCCCAGTATTGATTGTGGAACGGCGGCTCGGTGCCGCATTCCTGCGTCACGTGATACTGCTCCGACGTCAGCTGCTTCTTCTTGGCCTGCAGCTCAGGATTGGTCGACTGATTCTTTTGCGCAGCGTCGGCGTGTACCCTCGGGTGGTAGCTGATGGCAAACACCCCAACTGCGAAGATTCCGGCAAACAAGATGGTAGAGCGCGCGTTGAACATCTCTGGCCTCCGGTCTAGCTTACGATCGTACGACTGGGAAGGTTACGTCGCCGTGCGCCCGTTGGACTTTTCGGTATAGGAGAATCTCATGAGCGCACGAATGAGCGTCGTCCTCGCCTTGGGCGCAATCACGGCGGCGGCCGGATGCGGACCGAGCGGCAGCCGATTGCCGGTCAAGATGGTGCCACCGCGGGTCGCCGGCGCGGTCGATGTCGGGGCGCTCCCTGGGGCGCAGCCGTTGACGCTGGTGCTCGGTGTCAAGACGCGCAACCAGGCGCTTCTCGATGAGACCATCGCCGAGACGCGCGCCGATCGCTCGCGGCTGTTGACGCCCAGCGACTTCGCCGACCGGTTCGCGGTCAGCACCGACGGATACGCCCAGCTCATCGACTGGGCGACCGCCAACGGCTTTCAGATCGTGCGCGCGACCGCGTCCCGCACAACGCTGACGCTGGTAGCCACGCCGAGCAGCATCGAGCGTGCATTCGGAATGCACATCCGAGTGTACCGCGACGCCAATGGCGTGTTCTATGCGCCAGATCGCGAGCCCGACCTGACGAGCGGCGTGCTCGGCAATGTCTCGTCGATCGTCGGCTTCTCGAACGCCGGACACTGGTGGTCGCACCGCCGGCCGCGCGCCGCGCCGCCCGAGGCGATCCCGACGCCGCTGCCGACCAACGGCTATGGCATGGCCGGGCTGCGCACGCTGTACAACGCACCGGCCGCGCTGGACGCCTATGCCGGAGCCGGCGAGCGCATCGCAATCCTCGGCGTCGGCGCGCCTGCGCTCGACACCGACACTCTGCCGCTCGGCACCAACCCGCACTACAACACGCCACAGCTGTACGACCTGGCGCTGTATGTCAGCCCGCGCCCGGTCCCGACCAGCTACAAGCAGATTCAGGTCGGCGCGTCGGGCACGGCCGATCCGGGCGATGACGCCACCTATGGCGAGAACACGCTCGATGCCGAGATGGTCTTGACGTTCGCGCCCGCCGCCAACGTCGATCATGTGCTGGTCACGAACAATGAATACGGCCTATTTTCCGACGGCATCGCGTTCATCGTCAACGACCCGGTGGAATCGACGGCCCACGCCGTCAGCTTGAGCTACGGGCTGTGCGAATCGTTCGAGCTCAGCAGTCCCGGCGACGCGCCGCCGGCGTTTCCGGTGTTGAACGTGCTCTTTCAGCAAGCGCTGACCGAAGGCCAGCAATGGTTCGTCGCAGCCGGCGACAGCGGCACCGACGACTGTGGCGACGGCACCAACGATCCTGTCACCACCGTCGACTGGCCCGGGTCCAGCCCCTACGTGTTTTCGGTGGGCGGCACCGAGATCGATGCGGTCAAAGTCAAGAAGGTGACGACCTACCACGAGGAGGCCTGGGGCGGCGGCGGCTACGACTACGGCGGCGGCGGCGGCGGCGCCAGCCAGGCGTTCGCCAAACCGAGCTGGCAGGTCGGCGTCACAGTTGCGGATGGCGCGCGCGACGTGCCCGATATCTCGGCGCTCGCCGGCGACCCTGGCATCGACGAGATCTGGGAGGGCACCGATTCGCCCAGCGTGGGCACCAGCTGCTCGGCACCGATGTGGGCCGGTATTTGGGGGCTGGTCGACGGAGCGAGCAACGGCGGCCGTGGATTCTCCCAGGGGCCACTTGACCTGTATGCGCACGCACCGGCCGGCGGTATCGTCGATGTCTCGCTCGGCACCAACGATGTCGGCACGGTGGCCGGCGGCTTTCCAGCGGTGGCCGGTTACGACCTGGCGACCGGGCGCGGCGTGCCCAACGTCAGCATCTTGATGAGCCAGACGGGTTGGAAATGAGCAGCAAACCGGCGCAAGCCAACCCCACGCTGGGGCGCGCGGCCCGCGCGGGCCGTCCCACCGCCGACGAAAAGCTTCTGTGCCGGCCGGATCCCGAAGCGGTCGACTTCACGCACACCGATCCATGGCGCGTCCTGCGCATGACCGGCGAGATGATCTCGGGCATCGATGCGCTGGCCCACCTCGGCAAGGCGGTCACGGTGTTCGGCTCGGCGCGCGTCACTGAGGACAGCCCCTACTATGCGGCCGCCCGCACCGTCGGAAAAAAGCTAGTCGAAGCAGGCTACGCGGTGATCACTGGCGGCGGCCCAGGAATCATGGAGGCGGCCAATCGCGGCGCCGAGGAGGGCGGCGGCAAGTCGGTCGGCTGCAACATCGAGCTGCCATTCGAGCAGTCATTCAATCCGTACGTGAACGTGCCGGTGAACTTTCGTTATTTTTTCATTCGCAAGACGATGTTCGTCAAGTACGCCGACGCGTTCGTCATCTTTCCCGGCGGCTACGGCACGCTCGACGAGCTGTTCGAGGCGCTGGTTCTCATCCAGACCAACAAGCTCGGCCATTTTCCGGTGGTCATGTTTGGCGCCGACTATTGGCGTGGCCTCATCGACTGGATCCGCACGCGCCTATTGGCCGACAACATGATCGCGGCGGGCGACGTCGAGCTCTTGCAGATGACCGACGATCCCGACGAAGTCATCACATTGGTGACCGCGCCGCAGCCTCACAAGGCGCTGTCCGCCGGCGACGATTCCATCCGATAAACCGATCTCCAAGGGAGCATTATGAATACACATGGTCCGGACACCGCGTCGCTGGCGCGGATTGCAGAAGCGGCGATGATCGAGCAGAAGTTCATTCCGCATCCGCCGGCAGACGCGCTGGCCCAAGCGGCGCACGCGGCCGAGCCAGATTCGTCGCACGTCAGTGACGAGGTACGCGACCTGCGCGCGCTGCCGTGGAGCTCAATCGACAATCCCGAGTCGCAAGACCTCGACCAGATCGAGGCGCTCGAGTCGCTGGGAAAAACCACGCGTCTCTATGTGGGAATCGCGGACGTCGACGCGTTCGTCGCCGCCGGCACTCCGATCGACGCCTTCGCTGGCACCAACACGACCAGCGTCTACACCGGCG
>JBBQIO010000320.1:0-5200 GCA_038325015.1 Polyangia bacterium | reverse complement strand
CATGGGCGGTGGCGGGGGCGGTGCGGTTCCCCCGATGATGGTCGACCCGTCGCGCATGTCGGGCATTCCCAGGCCCGACCCGCAGGTCCCACCCAACACCGTGACCGTGCGCCTGATTCGCGGCGCACTGAAAAACGGCATGCAGGGTGTCGCCGTCGAGCTCGTGGATCGCACAAGTGGCGCCAAGCTGACCAGCAAGACCGACGCCGCCGGCCGAGCGACGTTCGCGGATCTCAAAGGTGGACCGTTCGAAGCGCGCGCCGCCGATCGCGATGGCGCCGTGCTGTCGTCCCAACCGATCGAGCTGCCACCGCAGATGGGCGTTCGCGTGATGCTGGTGTTTGCGCTCAGCGCCGCGGAAGCGGATGACGGCCTGGGCCGGCCCGACGCCTCCGTTCCGGCAGGTACGCTGATCGCCAAAGTCGTCGACGGCGACGGCAAGCCGGTGGTCGGCGCCGACGTGCTGCTCGGACAGGCGCGCCAAGGTGTCTCCGACGTTAAGCAGCTGACAGCGCGGACCAACGCCGTTGGTGAAGCGCGCTTCGACCATCTCGAGGCCGATCCCAACGTCGGCTATATGGCCGAGGCCCGGCGCGACGGGGTCCGCTATCCGGGCAAGCCGTTTCGTATGGTGGAAAATCATGGCGCACGGCTGACCATCATCGCTCGGCCTGTCTCGCGCGACGCCTCGGCGCTGCAGATCGCTGTCGGCTCGCACCTCATCATTCAGATCATCGACGACGCGGTCCAGGTGGTCGAGGTGCTCCTCTTGGACAATCAGGCCACCACCGATGTCGAGCTCCCCGACGGGATTCACCTTCCGCTGCCGGCCAACGGAGTGCAGCTGACGCCGCAGGGAAATCCGCCGCCGAACCTGACCATATCGGGCCACGATCTGGTGTGGCGCGGTCCGCTTCCGCCGGGGCAGACGCAGCTGCAGGTCGAGTTTGCGGTCCCCTATCACGGCGATGCGCTCGATCTCGAGCAGTCGACGCCGGTTGGATTCGCCGCGCTCGGCGTGGTCACCGAAAAGATCGACGGCTACACGATCGGGGGCCCGGGTGGCGGCGCTGGCTTCGAGGTCAGCGAAGAGACGATGCAAGGACGGACGATTTTGCTCGTCCGGGGCGCTGGGACGCAGCCCGGCGGACACATCCTTTTGGAGCTCCGCGGTCTGCCCCATCCGGCCACGGCGGCGCGCACCGGCGCGGCAGTGATCGCGCTGTTGCTGCTGTTTGGCTTTGCTGCGTACGCCGCCAGCGCACCGTCCGGTGCTGCCGAGCGACGGCGCTTGATGGCTCGTCGCGAGGAGCTCTTGACCGCCATCGCTGCGCAAAGTGGCAGCCAGCGCGAGGCGATGACCACGGAATTGGCCGACATTTATCGTGCGCTCGACGAGGAGGGCGTGTGAAGCCGTCGCCGCGCGTCGGCCAAGTGGTCGCACGGCAAGTGGGAAAGGTTTACGGTCGCCAGCGGGTTCTCGCAGACGTGAATCTGCGCTTCGTCGCCGGCGAGCTGGTGGTCGTCTGTGGCGGCAACGGCGCCGGGAAGTCGACGCTGCTCGGCGTTTTGTCGACGCGAATCTCGCCGACCAGCGGCGAGGTCTTGTTCGACGGTCGGTCGGCGGATAGCGACATCCGCCGTGCGCTCGGCGTCGTGTCGCATCAGAGCCTGTGCTACGGGGATCTGAGCGGTCGCGAGAATCTGCGATTTTTTGCGCGCCTCTACGACATCGAAGAGCCGGATCGTCGCGCCGAAGAGCTGCTCGCGCGCGTCGGCTTGAGCATCGACCCGAGGCCGGTGCGCACCTATTCGCGCGGCATGACGCAGCGTCTGTCGGTCGCGCGAGCCCTGGTGCATCGGCCGACGGTGCTGCTGTGCGACGAGCCGTTTTCCGGCCTCGACACCGGAGGCGTTGAGCGTCTGTGTGCGGTCTACGCCGAGGAGCGCGCTTTGGGCGCGTCGATCATCTGCGTGACCCACGATTTTGCGCCAGTGGCCGCGCTCTGCGATCGTCTGGTGGTGCTCGATCGTGGCCGAGTCCGATTCGACGCGGCGCCGCCGTCGCGCACCGTCGCGGCGTTGGTCGATGCTTACCGCGGGGCGGCACCCGCAGTGGCTCCGGCGGCATGAGTCTCTTGCGTCAAACGCTGCTGCTCATCGGCAAGGACGTAACCGTCGAGCTGCGCGCCCGTGAGCTGCTCTACGCGACGCTGCTGTTCGGCGTGATCGTGGTGCTGGTCTTTGCCTTCTCGCTCGGACCGGATCAACCGCCGGCGTCGGTCGTCTCGGCGGTGCTGTGGGTCGCGATGGCGCTCGCCGGCACAGTCGGCCTGGGCCGCGCGTTCGAGCGCGAGCGTGAAGGGGACACGCTCGGCGCGCTGCTCTTGAGCCCGGTCTCGCGCGTCGCGATCTACATCTCCAAGCTGTTCGCGATGGTGCTCTTGATGGGCGTCGTCGAGCTGGTCTCGGTGCTGCTCGTCGCGCTGATCTTTCACGCGCAGCTGGGCGGAATTGCGCTCGAGCTCGGCTTGCTCGTCGCTGCCGGGACGATTGGGTTCGGCGCCGTGGCCGCGCTGTTCGGCGCCGGCCTCGGCCGAGCGGGCGCACGCGAGCTGCTGCTGCCGATCTTGGTCTATCCCTTGACGATGCCGGTGTTGATAGCCGGCACCAGTGGCACGACCTCGCTCCTGACCGGCGACCCGGCGGGTACCGCGAGCTTTTGGCTGAAATTTTTGCTCGTGTTCGACGCCGTGTTCTTGTCGTTGGGGACCTGGCTCTTCGAGCCGCTGGTCGAAGGAGACGCCTGATGAGCAAGTTGCGCATTTGGTCGACGGTCGCGCTCGCCGCCGTCCTGTTGGCGTGGGCGCCGACGGTGATCGTGGCAGCGCCGCGCGAAGCCACCATGGGGCTGGTGCAAAAGATTTTCTACTTCCATGTGCCGTCGGCGTGGCTGTGCTTTTTGGCGGTGTTCGTGTGCGCCGCCGGATCCGGGTTCGAGCTGTTCGCCAGCGATCAAGCGACGCGGGCGCGTGGTGCGGCCTACGGCGTCGCGGCCGGCGAGCTGGCGGTGCTGTTCGGTCTGTGCACGTTGGTGAGCGGCCCCTTGTGGGCGCACAAATCGTGGGGGACGTGGTGGAAATGGGACGTCCGCCTGACCACCACGCTGCTCTTGTGGCTGCTGTTCATCGCCTATCTGTTCGTGCGTCGCTACGGCGGGCCGGGTTCGGGCAAGCTCGCCGCCGGCTTGGCGCTGCTCGGCGCATCCGGCGTCCCGTTCGTCTATCTGTCGGTGTCGCTGTGGCGCTCGATTCACCCAAAGACCACAGTGGTGCCGTCGCTCGAAACGGGGATGCGCGGCGCATTTTGGCTGTCATTGACCGCGTTCACATTTTTGTTTGCCGCTCTTTTGAGCATGCGCGTCGGGCTCGAAAGGGCGCGCCAAGCTCTCGATGAGCTTCATCTCGATCTCGACGACGAAGGAGAAACCGTATGACCTTGCCGCGCACCCTCGGTGCACTGCTGCTGCTCGGCGTGCTGCTCGCCTCGCTCCCGGCCCGCGCACAGCCCGCACCGCCCGCCGCGCGCAGTGACGGCTTCGAGCCGGTCGACGGCAACATGATGGCGCCCGGCGAAGCGATCCCGGGAAATCGTCTGGTCGGCGCGGCGTACGGATTCATTCTCGGTGCGCTGGTCGTGTACGTCGGCAGCGTCACGATACGGACCCGCCGTGTCGAGGCCGAGATCGAAGCGCAGCGCCGCAGGACCGAGCGCGCCAGCGGATCGGCGAAATGACCTTTCCGGTCCCCACCACCGCGCACATCATCTACATCCCGTTCGTGCTGCTCCTCGGCGTGGTCATCGGCTTCGTGCTTGGCGGTCGCGCCGCGCGCGAGGAAATCGCCATGCGTGCCGCGCGCAAAGAGGCCCGCGCCGAAAAGCGCCGCGCCCCCGGCGACTCCCAGAAAAGCTAGTGCCATGGGTCAGTTGAGTTGGCATTCGGGCACGTGCTCGAGCTCCGTGCCGGACGACCGTAAATGTTAAACTAGCCCTGTGAGGATAGGAGATCGAACGACCGAAGGCGGCTCGGACACGCCGAGTGGGGGTGGTTCCGACCAAGCGTTTGTGCTGATTGCCGGCGAGGGCAACATCGCCACGCACGTGCTCGACAAGCCCGAGCTCACCATCGGTCGCGCCGATGGTTGTGACATCGTGGTACGCAGTGCGACGCTCTCGCGGCAGCATGCGCTGCTTCGTCGCGGGCCGCCGCTGACTGTGCAAGATCTCGGCTCGGTGCTAGATGTGACCCGCGCCGCGGACGCCAAGGACGACGTCAACTCCAACAAGATTTTCGACGTGCTGGGCCCTACTCGACCAGCTGAAGAAACAGAATGTCGATACCGCCGATCTCATCAGCTCGGTGCCCGAGGGCGAAGCGCGCGACGAAGTTGCCGGCCTCCGAAACGGCAGCTCGGCGAAGGCCGACGCGGCGCACCTGGGCGATCTGCTCAAAGATCCCGACGACGGCACCGGCGCTGGAGTGTTCGGACGTAACTACAACGACATCATGACGATGAAGTCGCGCGGCTCGGACAACGTGCTCAAAGAGTTCGAGTCGATGACGCCGGAGCAGATTAAAGCGGCGCAGGCCAGCTGGGACACCGACGCCGAGAAGCACTCTGAAGGCGGCAAGCCGCAAACCTTCGCGCAGATGGTCCAAGATCGCTTTGGCGACAAGCCGGAAATTTCTGGTCGCCTCTACGCCGTGCTCAGTGGCGATGTCGCCAAGGACAAGGCGCTGCATCTCGAGCAGGCCATGAAGGACGGCAAAGCGGACGAGATCGAAGCGGTCCTCACCAATCCCGATCTGAAGAGTGAGGACCCGAAAAAACAGGCCGAGGCGCAGCTGCAGAAGCAAATGATCAACATGTATGTGATGACCGACGATCTGCAGAAGCAGGTCGCCGGTCACAACCTCACCGGCCAGGCCATCACCGGGCCGCGCGACGTCAAAGCGCAGCTCGACCAGTTTTATAAAGAAGAAGCCAAGAAAGGTCCCGACGGGTTTTCGCAGAAGCTAGGCGTGGCGTTGGAGGGCATACAAGATTTCCAGCACGCGCAACAGGCGCGGCAGGCGCATCGCGATGAGGTGGGCGCCGATGAGCTGTGGGAGCAAGGCGCGCTGACCGAGGCCACCCAG